>JAGQQT010000343.1 GCA_020426065.1 Planctomycetaceae bacterium
GAAAACTATGTGGGAACACTCGAAAATGACCCACACCATTCCGGCACTCTCGCCTGTGGAGACCTGGTCCGGTTTCATCCCCTGCACGTGATGGAAGTACTTGAGGATGAGGAAGAATAGAGATGGTCAGAACAGTGTGCACAAAATCTAATCGCCCCAAACCTCCCATATCCTTTTCCCATTTTTTTGAATTGCTTGGGCGACTGCGTCAGTAGCTTTTCCATGTGCAACTACACTCTCCAATGATTTGATTTCGGAGAGCATTCTTACAATCTGAGGAGTTAAGGTTGACGTGTCTACGTACAAAGTTTTTAAGGACACGCATCCCTTTAAGGTTTCCAAACCCTGTTCCGTCACCTTAGGGCAACCCGTCATCAGCAAGACTTTCAACTGCGGGCATCTCCCGATAAAGGTTACGACTGAATCGCCAATCATCGTGTCTGAAAGTGATGCCTCCTGGAGGCAAGGAAATTGCGAAAACAACTGGTGGTGTTTCTCCGAAATCGAACAACTTTCAAGTGATAGAATTCTGAGCTGGGCCAGGTTTGACAAAACCATAAAATTGCAGTTGTTGTTAGCAAATATGCCATTGGCTCTGAAGATTTCAAGGTCAGTCAACTCTCCGATTGCAGCCAGGGACTGATGGTCTAATTCCATATCTTCCAGCACTAATTCCTGCAGCGTGGTCAGCCCTCGTATTGATGGAATGATTCCTGTGGCATCAGGAAAAGAAACCAATCTTAATTTTCTGATACTTCGACAGCCTTGCAGCCAGGACAGCGAATTGAATTGAATCTCATGCCTCTCGATCTGCAGATCCAAATTCACCAACCGGTCCATGTCACCAATTTGCCTGACATCATTATCAGTGAATGAGTAACCGCTTTCATCGTCTACCCACACCGAAAGTTCAGCCAGTCCGGGTATCTTCTTAATCTCATTCAGGATCTCATTATCAGTCAGTTCCAGAGAGGCCCCATTCATTACGGTTCCGTCAAACCCTCTCAAATACAGCGATACCTCTCGCTCTTCGAGATGACTGCGTAATGCGGGATCAATTTTCATCTCCTCAGGCAACACATACTCTGCCGGCAAATTGTAGTAAGCCCTTTCACAGGCCTCCTTCCAGATCCTGCCGAGCATTTCTATCTCTTGATCTATGATGTCCCTGTCATCTTCTTCGCTCATTAATGGTCCAATACTCTAGTAATCGGTAGACTGAGATTCACATCGCACTGGAGTCTAGCACACCTCACATCGAGTACACCAAGATGATGGGTGTGATTCCGGGCGGGCTTACTGGTAAAGTACTGATACTCTGGTCCATGGATTGAATTCATTCTAAGGACTTTGCATCTGAGATGGTTCCTTTCTGCACTGCTCTCTGAATCGAAAGGCTTTCTCCCATGTGGTCAAAGCTCAAGCAGAGATTATTTCCGTCTAAACTCAAGGAGTCTCTTACAGAGGACATGTGCACAGAAATCGACCGCCTCGGAATTGACCGGGAATGGATCCAAAAGATTGTTGATGATGGAGGTCTGGAATTTGGCCGTTTTTTCATCTCTCAGCGAACCAAAGAATCCCAATTGTTCGATCGATGGTTTCCCCATCTCCGTCAATTTGCAGATTCGAAGCGTTCACAGCATCCTTTTCCTGATCCCGAATCGCTGAATCCACTTGATGCTGCTACCAAACGAATACTTGATCCCAAGATTCGGGACGCGGAGCATGTCCCCACACGAGATCGTTTTATTGCCGCGATTTTCACAGCACCGCTCCATGTCCTCCCCACTGTCATGTCAGAATGGCCGTCGAGCTATAAAAATACGATTTATTTAACTCCTGAAGAGTTGGAAGAATGGCGAGCCATTTATGACGCTGAAGAACCAGACAAGGATAGCTGGTGGTTTGTGTTTCAGTGGTGGGAGGCACAACTGAATCCACCTCCCGACTCTTTCTGGCTTCAACACGTTCCCCCTCAACAGTCAACCGAGTTGACCCGTGTGCTGATTATCACCGGATTATCCTGGGGGTCGCTGCACGGTGGGGAAAATATCGAGTTCTGTGAAATCGACAGGAATGGTCAGATTTCACCACTTCAGTCATTGGGTGATACAACTTTCTGATTGCTTCGTGTTCGACCAAAACCTCTTACAGAGTATCCTGATATGCTCGGCAACATCGCGGAACAAAACACGGATAACTCGGCTATCGTGAAGATCAACAATGGGGAACGGGTGATTGCTCATTTTGATCCCCACCTGCTCAGGACAATCGCTCCGGGAGATCCTGTTTGTGTCGACCCAACCGAAAATCAACAGTCCCCCTTTTACTGGATTACCGCTCGCGCTTCCTGCCAATACTTTAGTAGAGAGTGGAATCCGCCGTCAGACGAACTCTGCCAGACCTGGGGACCTGCGAAATACCTGTTCGAGGTCCATTCAGATGGGAATGTCTCCCGTCAGATCCAACTTTATGAAAATGGCCTGTTCATACTTTACGACGAAATCTGCCCGGAAGACCAATACGGTAGCCGCTCCTCAGCAAAACTGGACTTTCAGGAATTCGAACCGTTTCAATTCTCACGAGATGAATTCTTCAATGCCTGGGATCCGGAGGCTTCCGTAAACCGCTGTAACCAGTGAGAGTATTGATAACTGCCACCGAGCACACGCTCTCTGCAGAGTAGCGTTCAGGAGTCCTCTGTCATCTTTAATTCTCTGGAATCAGATCCATGTTGACAGCGAAGTTCACGAAGCGCATTCAGGCGGCGGCGAGAATGGGTCTGGCCAGTATTCTGGAGCATCTCAGCCATCGTCCCGACTTCAACGATGTTCACGGAGTGGCTATCTGCACCATTCCCGACGCCACCAGTGTGTACTGGTCTGCGGAAACAAAGGCTCAGCGAGATGAGCGCGTTCAGGGAATTCATGCCCGCATTCCGGTGAGCAGCACAGAACGTCAATGGACGCAGGCAGAGATTCTCTCGATGTTTCAATATGAGCCTGCCGACTGGCCTGTTGTTGACCCTGCGGGAGGTCCCTACCTGCTCCAGGACTTGAACGCTGCCCTTGATGATTACTGGACCCGTTTGGAAAACTCTCCCCTCCTCAATCTTTTAATCAGTTCGGATCGAGCCGTGGCTGGGGTCATGTCAGCCCTGGCCGCGGGAATGAAGAGTGCGATCACAGAATTCCGACAGCAGTCAGCCCCGGTCCCGGATCTGTTACTGCTTGCCTGGGTGAATGATCCCGATGATCCGGAAGTTGTCAGAAATCTGGCAAGACAGTTAAACCCGGAAGCCCTCTTCAACGAGTTTTCGAAATCGTATTACAGTTCATGATTCTCAGTGGGGCATGACGAAGATGCGGTTGTTGTAGGTGTCGAGGATGTAGAGTTTGCCTTCATGGCAGCGGACGCCGTGGGGGTGGAGCAGGGTGATGGTTTTGTCTCCGTGACCCTGTCCCAGCAGTGTGGTGACCTGTCTGGTTTCCGGGTTGTATTGGCGGATGGCGCCGTTGAGATCGTCGGCAATAAGGACGTTTCCGGCGGGATCGCAGCAGATGTGTTTGGGCGAGCCGAACTGGGCCTGCAGGGCATCACCGTCGCGAAAACCTTTTTTCCCCGTGCCGGCGACAGTGTGGACACTGCCATCGCTGCGGACAACGCGGAGAGCATTCCCGCCCCGCTCCAGGATGTAAGTATTGCCGCGATGATCCGAGCAGGCTCCCCGGGGATCGACGAGCGGGGCCTGACTGGCCACAGAACCATCCTGGGGAACGCCGTTCTTGCCGTTGCCGCAGAGAGTGGTCACGATGCCGGTTTTGAGGTCGACATTGCGGATGCGGCGGTTTTTCAGATCGGCCAGATGCAGGATGGTTTTCTCAGGATTGAGTTCAATCGACATGATATCGTGAAAGCTGGCAGCGCGAGAATCGGTTCCTTCCCCGGCAAACGCTCCAGAGCCCCCCTTGCCGATGCGGGTGGTGACGATGAGCGTCTCCAGATCGACCTGACGCACGACATGATTCCAGGTATCGGCAATCAGCAGTTGATCATCCGCAGCCATCACACAGTTGTGGGGACCATTGAAGACCGCCTCGGCAACCGGCCCGCCATCTCCCGCATAACCTTTCGGTTTCTTCGCACATAACTCCGTGAGTTTCCCCTGTGGATCGCGTTTGAGGAGTCGGCCACTTGTCAGCTCGACAATATACATGGAACCTTTGGAATCAAAATCGATTCCGAATGGTTCCTTCAGTGGACTCTGATCCGGATTCCAGTTGCCCCCTTCGGCTTTCATGCGATCCCCGACCAGAATCTGGATCTCGGCCGCCGAGCTGGAACAGTAGCTGCCGCATGCGAAGGTAAGGAGCAGAATGACCGAAACGCGAAGGAACGGAGAAGTGATCATGATGGATTCCGGGAGGAGTTTTGTAGGGTGATCGGAATGGTTCAGTCATCTTCACGAACGGCGTGAGAGATGCGGATGAGGGAATGAGCGAGTTCTGAAATCCGCTGTTCGATTCCCTCATCGGCGATGCGGGCTTCGTCAAAGGCATCGCCGGTAGCATAAACAAATTTGGGCAGAATGAGGCAACGGAAGTCGAGCATCAGGCTGTTGGCCAACCCCATGATGGACATGTAACTCCCCTGCCCTCCGGCTGCACACAGGAAGCCGATGACCTTTTCCTGCCAGTTGCGGCCGGTCAGTTCAATGAGGTTTTTGAGAGCGGAGTTCACACCATAGTTGTAGATCGGACAGGCCAGCAGGATTCCTTCCGCCTTGAGGATTTTCTCGGCCAGGATCGCGACATTGGGATCGGCATAGGCCTGCTCGGCATCGCAAAACGGGAGGGGATAGTCCCGGAGCGAGATCAACTCGGCGGGCTTACCCAGTGAGGTAAAGCTGCGGTGAGCGGCCTCGGCCAGGATTTTGCTGCGGCTGGAGGATTTCAGGCTGCAGGCAATCACAAGATACATGTCTGTCCAACTCCCGTTCTGTCGTTCTGTTA
>JAGQQT010000344.1 GCA_020426065.1 Planctomycetaceae bacterium
GAACCCCCGTTTGACCCGAAGCCGCAGGCGCAGGTGGTTTTTTACTGGAAGAGCACGAAATAGTAACACCTGCGCCTGCGGGTCAAACAGTTGGAAGTCCTGATCGTGGAGCTCAGGGTGGCCCCGAAAGATTCTTTCGGGGCGGCGAAGCCGTGCGCAGGTGCTCTAAAAGGTAAGCAAATATTTCACTGAGTGCTGCTTGCCGACTTCGTCGACCCTGATAGCGGAGCGATTGGGGCTACCCTTTCATCAAACACCTCAAGGCAAAACCTGTTGCGACAGTTGCTAGTTGAGTTGATACCAATTCCATAAAGAAATGTGAATTCAATTTTATTCACAAACTGGGGTGATGCGGACAGCTTCCAGATGTCCTTGATCAGCCACTGTTCTGCCGTTGGCTATGAACTCGTGCTATTTCACTTTCACCAGTGTGAATGTCATCGGTGTGCCCAGTTCGAGCGTGATGGTCATTTCTTTTTCGCTGACTCGATGATGGCGGATGTTCAGAGATCCGCTGTCTCCATCTGCTGTTGTGTAGATGAGCCCGAGGACGGCATCACCGTTTCCATCCATTTCCCACTTTCCGAGAGAGGAACCCCCATCACTGTCCACGCCCATGTGGAAGACATCGCCATTTTTGGCATTCACCCCAATCAGAGAAACCTGCTTTTTCTCTCCCTGTTGAGAAATGATTTCAATCACCCGGTCTTCGAGTTTCCACGCATACGTCGTTTTATGTTTCTGGCCATTCGTTTCCGGATCAACCCAGGTCCCGATGATATTCTCCCAGCCGGATTCCCTCATCATGTCACTCAATTTATCAGCAGCAGAGGTGACGCTGGTTGCTGACAGAAAAACGAACAACAGGGCCAGGAAAAATCGTTTTGAGTTCATCGGAAAGTCCTTTCGAGTTCTGTTGGTGGAATCAGGCAGAGGCTGAACTTATCGAATGAATCATTGGCTTTGCAAATCAGAAGCGTGGTCTACGGCATGGTATTCTTCGGATATTTGCCAGTGCGAACATGAAGTTCACCTGAACGTGCTGTCATGACCATCTGCTGAACTGTGATGCTCATTCTCACATTTTCATGGCCAAGAATGGCAAAGCAGTCTTCCACAGATGCGGGGTGACCTGCATGCAGTTGATTCATTGTTGCCCTGAAACGACTGCAGGTGCTGTTATAGAGAGGCGAATCCACTGAAGGAGTTGCCTGGGGCAGGACATGAAAATCGTTGGTGAGAACGAGATGGCCATCCTGATGATGTCGTAAGGCAAATCGGGTGGGAGTACGTTCGATGACCAGCATTTCATCAGCCAGACAGCCGGTGATCAGCAACAGACAATCTGAAGTAATTGTTGTGTTGCAGAGCTTCTCCACGGCAGATGAAAAATCGGAACATGTTTCGAATACTTCACGAATCAGTATTGCAATAGAAGCCCCCGGCACCTGGGGTTCATTGCTGAGGGCAGCGTTCATGGTGATTGCAAAACGCCCCGGTGCGATACCTGAAAACATTCCGGCAAAACCTGGCCACCCAACGGACTGAAACGATTCTCTCCCCTGGAACGAGATAATGGTTGTATAGTCAGACAGGCAGTTGGATTCCGAAAACCAGTCCATGTTTCTCGCGTGGATTGGTCCATTTGGAGTGTTTACTGAAAAGGCCGTGCAGCCCAGCAGTAATTTGACAAAGTCGTAGTACAGATTCGCAGTCAGGATTTCCAGATTGGTTCGAGAGCAAAGACCAGAAAGACTGTGAATTTCAGCGGCAAATGTCTCTGGAATATGTTCTGCGGAATAAAGTTCAATCAATTCCCGATACGGCTCAACGCCACCAATTTCATTGAGTGTGGTATTGACCAGCATCTGTGCCCATTCAATCTGCTGAGGCGTGAGTTTCCAGCGCTCTTCTGGAGGAAGGTTCAGATTGACAAGCAAAGTGGGAATCATGTTGAGATTGGATTTTCTATCTGGTTGATGTTTGCCTGAAAATCTGGTTCAGAGCCAGATCTTCATTTCACTTTTAATTCCTGCATACTTTTTGCCGCGTTGTCCGGCAGGGATTCTACGCTTTTGAGTTTTTCGATTTTTCGCTCGCGTGCTCGGTCCATTCGAGCCAGACCATTAATCAGATACAGATCGTTGTTTTTGAGGTAGAGATAATACTCGGATTCCCGCAGGTTTTTCTGACCGAAACCAAATGTGCGATCCACCAGAAAGAAGTTCTCTGCCGGTTTCAGTTTGATCTGGCTGAGTTGTGAGTGCCATTCGTCCTGAAATGGATAAACCAGCCAGGTGCGATCCCCTTCGATCTGCAGATACATTTCCTGAGCCTTCTCCTGGGGGATATTCCCCTCCACGAACTGCCAGGTCCCCTGGATTTTCTGAGTGGCCTGCTGCATGGGACGATATTCGTACCACCAGACGATCCCGGCCACAGTTCCAACATACAGGAACATCCATCCCAGCCAGAAAACGGCCCCCGGCTTCCTCCTACGACCGGAGTCGGTTGAGGCATCTGATGCAATGATTTCAGCATCCTGGGTCATGCGTGGTTCTCTTACCTGATGAGAAAGGGGATCGTTTCCTGGATCATTCCACCCATCGTAACAAAAACAGCCATCCCCGGGACAAGTTCGGGCATGGCTGTTTTGTTGCTGGTCTCGAGCGTGCTGCTCTTTATTTATAGGGAGGATGCTCTTTCGGGAAGTCGAGCAGCATTTGTTGTTGTTGCCACGACTGCCAGGCTTCCCAGCCCATTTCGCCGAACATGTCACGTCGCTTCTTATAATGGAGCAACGGAGACGATTCATCCAGCTTCTTGTTGAGCAGCTGAATGGCCTGAGCATATTCGCCAGTCCGACGATGTTTGCGGACGAGCAGGAGGTAGGATTGCTCCTCGTTGAGGTCCTGCCAGACTTCCAGTGCTTTGAGGGCTTCCGCAAACTGCTGATCCTGAGCTGCCTGATCAGCAATGGGTTGCTTATCGACGACTTCGGGCAATTCGCGATAACCGATTGCCCGTGCCTTGCGGTAGAGAGCATCGATCAGCACTTTCTTGTCCGCTTCGGCAGTCTTTTGTTCCTTGGCTGCTTCTTTGTCATCAGCGGGAACGCGTTTGCCGAGAGTCGCGGCCAGTTTGTTCTGATCGAAAGCAGCGATCACCTCATCAGCGGCAGCAATCACCGCTTCGAGCCGTTCTTTTCGTTTCTCATCCGAATCGAGCAGTTCCAGTTTCGTGACCATGGGATCACGATCTTCCGGTTTCTCGGCCCGCAGTTCTTCAAACAGCTTCGTAAAGTCCTCTGAAAGAGGATCGAGCGTTTTGAGATGTTTCTTTTTCAGGTCCCGAATCAACTCGGCCAGGTCTCCCTTGGCATCATCGCTGGAACCAGCAGCCGCTGCAGAGGCTTTATCGACTGTGTAGTAATATCGAACGGAAAAGCGGGTGTGCAGTTCTTCATCGGCAGCATAGGTGACATCGCCCATCAGGCAGTCACCCACAGAAAGACCTTTCGGCAAAGAGGAAGCAGCAGGTTCACCCACGAAATAGGTAACCTGATCATCTGCCGCCAGGACTCCACTGGTGGAGGAAGAGGCTCCGTTTGCCGCAGCGGCTGGTGAGGACCAGAACTTGAGACTCACCGGCGATGACAGACTTCGGTCGACGGCCAGCTCGATGTTTTCATGGCTTTTCAGCACTGCCGGATCGGAATGCTGCGTGGAGATCAGGATTTCGTATTCCCCTTCCGGCAGCGAAACCGGATCGGCGAACATATCGTTGGTGGCGATCAGCTTGCCATGCTGATTTCGAATCTGTGAGAGGAACGGATCCACCTGGGAATCATAGAGCAGCTTGTCCCAGCCAGGAACGCTGATGGTGACTTTGGAGGACTTGTCCAGTTTGAGGCTGTACTTCAACTCCAGTTGATAGACAGGGCTGCCATCGGGAAGTTGATCCCGATCCAGGCCCAGTCCCGTGATGGAGGAAGATTTTGGCAACAGCCAGGTCCGCCAGGTTGTCAGACTTCCCTTGGGAGCAATGCGGAGCGGATTCAGATCGTTACGGATCGAAACTTCCTGGGGGCCCTGACCACGTGCGAGAGTGAGCGAGGCATCATCCGGTGAGCCGCCGTGGAAAGTGATTTCATATTCCAGTTTGCTCGCCCCCAGAATCGCCCAGTATTGTCCCAGAACCACTTCCAGAGTGCGTCCCGGCACGACCGGAAAACTGGTTGTCGTTTCGACGCCCGGCGTCATCGCGTAATAATTGCCGGATTCGTAATGCTCAAAGTCTTCGCCATCCACCAGCTGCAGAGTATGCAGGCGGAAGAATTTCGAATCGGTTGTGTCCGCCAGTTCCATTGAGATGGAGCAGGAAGTGGCTCCCTCGGGAACGTCAAAGTAATGTCGGACCAGTTTGCCGGGAACGAATTCACTGGTGAATTCGTATTCCCCTTCTTCAGGCTGTTCCTTGATGGGGATGACAACCGTGACCGGGACGCGGAACATAGGCTGATCGGCATTCGCGTTCGCTTCGTAGGCATGAACTTCAGCGTAGTGGACTCCCGGCTCCAGGGCGGTAGGATCGATTTCGACATCAAACCGATTTCCGCCATGATGCAGATGCAGCAGGTCGCCGGTTTTGACCCAGTCCGCTGTGGTGGACATCTTGCAGACCAGGTTGACCTGCAGACGGGTTTCAATGGGCGTATCGTCAGGGAAGTCTGGAGTGACATAAGCCCGTAAGGACTGTGCCTGTTTTGACTGCTGGGGATCTCGCAGGTAAACACCGCGAGCGTTGTTGAGGCTCGGGAAACGGATATCGTAGTTGATGAGGTCTCCGTAACGTCCCTTCCGCTGCTGCAGATAATCCCAGGCGCGGTCGATCTGAATCAGGCCGGGACCAGCCGCAAATACTTCGGCATCAGGAATGGGCTTGGCCGTGTTCTGCACGGCCTTGCGAACCGAGAATGGATTGTAAGCGAGCTGTTGCTGCTTGGCAG
>JAGQQT010000345.1 GCA_020426065.1 Planctomycetaceae bacterium
ATCCTGGTAGGGAAGATTGTGTTCCTCAAACCATTTTCGGGCGGCAGTTTCACGTTTGTTGATCAGCTTGTTCTTCTCCTGGACGGCATATTCCAGAAGTCTTTGTACGTGTGCCCGTCCCGCTTCAAATCCGGCAAGGTTCTCCTTTTCAAGAAGAGGAACGGGACGTTCTGCCATGTGCGTGGTCGAGAACGCGGCATACATCTGGTAATAGTCGCGAGTGGGAATCGGATCGAATTTATGATCGTGGCACTTCACGCAACGCATCGTTGTGGAGAGAAATGTCTGTCCAGTGATATTGACCAGATCATCCAGCCACATCTGACGTGCTTCGGCTTTATCGACCATCGCATTATCCCAGGGTCCCAATCGCAAAAATCCGGTTGCGATGATCCATTCCGCTTCCTGGTCGGTATAGTCACCACTGAGTTGAGTACGGTGGATTTCCTGCTCCGTCCCCCCTTTTCGCTCCCGGACGGACTGATCGGCCAGTTCATCGCCCGCAATCTGCTCCACGATGAAATCCTGATAGGACTTATCCTCATTGAATGCACGAATCACATAATCACGGTACCGCCACATATTGGAGCGTTCGTAGTCATTGGACATCCCTCCGGTATCAGCGTACCGAGTCACATCCAGCCAGTGTCTGGCCCAGTGTTCGCCGTAACGCGGGCTGGCCAGCAATCGATCAATCAATGACCGCCAGGCCTCCTGGGGATCTTTCCGGGAAGCTTCGACAAACTCATCGACTTCTTCCGGAGTGGGGGGAAGACCATGCAGATCAAAGGTCGCCCGGCGGATGAGTGTGCGTGCCTCAGCGCGAGGTGCTGGTGCCAGATTCTGTTTTTGCAACTCACGCAAGATGAGTGCATCGATCACTTGTGAACTGAGATGATCCTGATCCACCGGCAGCCCTGCATCATTGATAACAGAGTGCTGCCGGTCATCAGTGTAAGCTGGAACTGGCTGAAAGGCCCAGAGATCCTCTGGCTGATACCGGCGATTGGTCCATTCAGACGAAGCCCCACCGCTGGTACCAACCATGACGCCATCGCTATTGACGATCTGCTGACTGGCATTTTCACGAATCAGCTCCTGTGTTTTTTCATCAGGCCAGGGAGCACCCGCTTTGATCCAGCGTTCGACTGTCGCGATCTGCTCACTGGAAAGACGATCGTTCTCCTTGGGAGGCATTTCCAGCTCCTCCCAGCGCAGTGCGGGCAATAATGTCCCCTTCTCCGGATTTCCGGGACTTACCGCCAGCTCACCCGACTCGCCTCCCCGCAGTAACTGTTCGCGATCAAGGACACTGTACTCTCCTTTGATGTCGCTGGGGTCACCACCGTGACAGCCGAGACACTTCTGCTTGAGGAGCGGCAATACTTTCAGAGTGAATTCACGCTCCGCCTCAGTTCCCTCGGAGGCGAACGTGAAACTTTCAACGGCACAGGTCATCAGTATGAATACACAAAACGACAAAGCACCCGTCACCAGCCCGCGATGAAAAGTACATCTCGACCAGACCCGAATATTCATCTTACTCATCCTGTTTGGGACGCCGTTTGGAAGACACATCTGCTCAGACTACAGATTCATGGATGCGAGATCTCGTAGATTTCCTGGATTTCGACTTCGGACAAAGGGGCCGAGAACATCATAAACTCATCGAGGCAACCATTCAGATTGCGAATGGAAAACCGTGGTTGATCCCGTTCTGGCAAACCCCAGTTGCACAAAGAAGCATCACCGATCCGGATGTTTTTTACCAGGTATTCCTCAGGAACTGCTTCCCGACTGAGGATCTGACCATTCAGATAATGAACGACCTCACGTTGTTCGCTGTCATAAACAGTTGCGATCATGATCCAGCGTCCACTCAGAGATGGGTCCCAGAAAGGTGGCGAATAAAAAACATGTTTGTCTTTCTCACCTTTGGAGCGATCAAACTGATCACGCTTTTTCACAGAGAAAAATAACCTGCCGTCATCCATGATCTGCCAATGCGGCTCGCCCTGTTCATGTCCGTCAGTCAGAAACAAAGAATTATACCAGCGATCGAGACTGTTAATTTTTACCCAGCAGATCAATGACAGATTCTGATACTCTCCAGGAATCTGGGTGCGTACCCGACTGCCTGCCGGGCTGAAATCCAGAGCTCGCGAAGGTTCCCCCCAGCGATTGGCCGCTGCGCCTGCAGCAACCACAGCTCCTTCACTGGCAGGTTTCAGACTCTGTGTTGCCAAATTGGGAATTCTGCGTGCCAGGACATCCGATGACTCCAACTGATAGTGGGTTATCATGCGGTCATCCTGGGAGAGCTTCTCACTGGCCTGCTCCCATTGCTCCCGACGTGAGTTTTGCCGCTCTTTGATTCTTTGCTGGAGACTGCTGGCATCGATAAAGGTCTGGGAATTCGACGCAAGTGGAGTCTGTTTCTGGCCGTCTGAACGAGTGGCTTCTCCCTGCTTGAGTCTTTGTGTGGGCAGCCCCTTCGGTAACCATTCAATTTCGCCATCCAGTACATACACTTCGGCAGTATTATCCGAGACATCGACAGCAAACTCTGTTCCCAGGTCAACAACCTCACCAGCACCGGTCAACATTCTGAAACCTTGAGCCGGTTCAGGAACCTGAGCCCGAACCTTGCCACTGCTGACGGAAACCTCCATCGGTGAGAGAATGGAAAACTTTGCTTCTCCTTCAACGACTAATGTCACTCCACTGAACAATTCCAGCTGAACAACACCGCTTTTCAGATGCAACTCACCTGGGGGAAGCATCCCTCCCTGTCGCAGGGAAGCCTGATTCTCCCAGACAGCTTCGGATTCCCCGGAAAGAATCGCATAACCAGACGATACCTGTTCCACGGCAGCGACGGAAGCAGGCTCTATTCGTACCGAATCCAGTCCTTCTCGCATCATGACAACGATCAGAACAGCACAAACCGATGCCATTACCAGAAAAGCCATTCGCCAGTTTCGCCTTGAACGCGTCAGGCCCGAACGACGCCTCTCCAGAGTTATGTTACCTGGCAGGTTTTCTGCAGCCTCATTCTCCAGCAACGTTGTCAACAATGCCCGTTCGTAGTATTCGCTTCGAGCATGTGCATCGATAGACAGTTCTGCTTCCAGCCTGAGAAAATCGGCCTCAGAGATCTCTCCCTCCAGGGCGGCATCGATCAACTTTCTGAGTTCTTGTGAGGTCATGAAAGCACCTCACTTCTATTCATGCGCTGTTGAATGCATAACTGCAGAGCTGTTCGCAGGCGATGCAACCTGACTCTCAACCCATTCAGACTTCTGCCAATCGAGTTGGCGTATTCCTGAAGTGTTTCACTGCTGGCATAACGCTGCAGAAGCAGTTGCTGATCCTGTTGTCGCATTTTTTTCAGGCACTCTCGTAGAGCATCCTGCTTCAGGATGAGACCATTATCTTCAGCAGCCAGTTCGGATTCGATCACCTGTTCCAGCTCAGCACTAAAAATCAATCTTGATTCTCTTACCTGTTGCTTACGGTGATTGAGGACTTCATACCTGGCAATGCTGAAAACCCAGGCCTTGAAGTTAGTCCCTGGCTGGAAGTCAGTTCGTTTTTCCCAGATTTTCGCATTCGCCTGTTGAACAACATCCGCAACCAGTTTTTCACCCGGCAGCAGGGAACGGATATAGTGCTGCAACGCCAGCTGATGCTGAGTCAGTTGAGCGACAAAAGCAGCTTCCTGTTCCTGAGGATGTAGATTCACCATGACAGCAAATGCCCAATCTTCCCCGAGCATTAACAGAAAAATGATCGGAATGGAAAAGATTCAACAAAATGACCCCAAACACTCCCTGTTCTTGAGCAAAAAAACCGCTGACCAGACAGATTTGCAATACATGCATTGTGTGGCACTGACTCACATTGACACAGTCTTTGTTCAAACAGGAGAAAATTCACAGGATCTTTCTCAAGTTTCTGATTTAACGATTGTAGGGATTATGCACCGTCGATAAAGACTGGCAGACTTTCCCTAAATGGAATGAGGAATTCTTACACTGAGAGAATGGCACTCATGAGGAAATTTCAGCTCTCACATGCTCTTGTCGCAGTCATTGCGATTCTGACCAGTACATCTGAAGGGACAACTCCTTGCCAGGCTCAGAACCTGGATGGCTGCAGCTCATCCGGGCTCAATGCCGGTTTGTATGCTGATGTCGACCTGATCTTCACCAAGCCTCATGTGAAAGAGTCTTTTGAATCAACCCGACTCGAACCTCTCACTGGCTCGTTAACCCTGCAGCCATTCTCGTATGACTACTCCGTTTCACCCAAAACAACGTTGGGATACCGCAATCCGGGTGGCATAGGTTTCCGTGCCACACACTGGATGTACGACAATTCATCCAACCTGAGAAGTGAGGCGGCGACGCTGACTTCCTTTCCAGGAGTGAGTTCGGTCAGTGTCATTTTTCCAGCGGCGATCTCCACAACCCAGCCAGGTGATCTCCTCACGACACAGGCATCCATGCAGTTCCAGACCGTTGATCTGGAAGGAACACTGGATGTTTTTCTTCCGGAAATCCAAATGACCATTTCCGGAGGTTTACGTTTTGCCAGCATGCAGCAGATCTTTCATGGAGATGTAACCCGCGCTGCTGTTCCGATTCAGACCCTGGACTGGTCTCGTGAATTTGATGCTGCGGGACTCACCTTTGGAGTGGATGGAAAACATCAACTCCGTGAAATCAACGGCTTTGAAGTCTTTCTTCTGGGAGACCTGCAGGGGTCTCTGGTCTACGGAGATAAAACTCTGAAGCGGAATGTCGTTGGTGATGTCACTCCTCCACCCAACATGACCGCTCCCAATCTGATTCTGGATAACCTGAGCGAGGCTTCCGGGATTTTTGAAATCGCACTGGGTTTCGAAGTTGCTCGTGACCTGGAGCGGGCGGGTCGGATCTTCACCCGGGGGCAGTATCATGGTCAACTGTGGACTGCAGCCGGTGCTCCAACTCTTTCAT
>JAGQQT010000346.1 GCA_020426065.1 Planctomycetaceae bacterium
GACCGGGAAACGGGTCAACGCTCGCATCATCAATTTCGAGATCTGCCTCAGTTTTTACGCCCCCACGACTGCCTGGTAGTCAACAACACGAGGGTGGTTCCTGCGCGGCTACGCGGGATTCGTGATCTAACCGGCGGCAAATGGGAGGGACTGTTCCTGAAGCTGACCACCTGCGGAGCGTGGGAGGTCATTGGACAAACCCGAGGGAAAATTCAGCCGGGCGAGACAGTTTCACTACTTTCCCCTCTGGGCGAAGCACAATTTCAGATCCGCTTACAGGAACGCCTGGCTGATGGACGCTGGCAGGTTGAACCAATCATGAAAGCAGATCCACTGCTGACGACCTGGGAAATTCTCGATCAGTTCGGTTCGATTCCCCTCCCCCCTTATATTCGACATGGCGAAGCAGAGCAGACAGACAGGGAACGTTATCAAACTGTTTATGCGGAGCACCCCGGAGCGGCGGCCGCTCCCACTGCCGGTTTGCACTTCACGCCGGAGCTGCTCGCACAATGTCGGAGCAAAGGAGTGCAGGTGGCAAACGTCACCCTTCATGTAGGGCTGGGAACATTTCGCCCGGTTGCAGTCGAAAAGCTGGATGAGCATCAGATGCATTCCGAATGGTGTGAAGTCCCTGCGGCAACCGTGGAGGCCATCATTAAGGCGAAACAACAGGGAGGCCGAGTGATTGCAGTGGGCACGACTTCCGTCCGCAGCCTGGAAACGGCCGCTCTCAGTGGAGTACTGCAGGTCTGGTCTGGTGAATCAGAACTTTTTATTCGGCCCGGATTCTGTTTTCATGTTGTCGATGCCCTGATCACCAATTTCCATCTTCCCCGGTCCACCCTGCTGGTCATGCTCAGTGCATTTGCTGGCTACAACAACCTGATGGCCGCCTACCAGGACGCGATTGAAAACCGCTATCGCTTCTTCAGCTACGGAGACGCTATGCTGGTTGAGTAGAACCGATTCTTCCACCTGGAATTCTCTCCCGCCAGCAGTACATGTTCATCACCTTTTGTTCCTGTTGAACCATGCTGGACGTGATCGCTCGGCAGGACAAAGGATGTCTCCTGGATTTCTGCGATTGAAACAGCAGTCAGATTGACTCAAAAGCATCACTGTTTCTGTATTTGTTTTCCTGGACTGCCCCCTTCTCTTTTTCCAACCCTATATACATCTGTCTTTTCTGGCGAGAATCTCAACGCCTTCTTGTCCATTCTGGATTGTTCTTCAGAGAGGGTTGTCTCGGGTGAGAAGAAATCGATATTCTGAATCTGTGCAAACAGGCAGCGACAGATGAGATTCCTGGAAATACCCCGACATCCTTCACCTCAAACACCGGATCCTGGCAGATCGTTCGGTCATCATCCCCAGAAAGACATTGAATGCAACGGGCAAAGGAAACCCCTGAACCTGCAGAACCAGATCCGACCGCTCCCACCGGACCACGGATCGTGCGGCTGATTTTCCTCTGCCTGGTGCTGATCGCCCTGAGCCTGGGATATGTTTATTACAACCAGCTCCCGGATGTTTACGCAGAGAAAACACGAGCGGCTGAAAAAAGTGAGGACTGGGAACAGGTAGAAAAGTGGGCTAAAAAATGGGTGGCTCGTTCTCCTGATAACGGAGACGCCATTCTCTTTCTGTCTGATGCCTACAGGTTTCAGCGAAAGGTTGAGCCGCTACTGGTACTCATGCTGCAATTCCCCACCACAGATTCCCGCTATCCGACCGTGATGGAAATGCGCGGTGACCTCCTGATGGCCGAGGCCAAAAACATTCCGGCTGCAGAGGAAAACTGGCTGATCCTGCTGAATCAACAACCACTCCATAAATACGCCAGACAACGCCTGACATATATTTACAGCATGACTTTGCAAAGAGAAAAACTCCAGACTCTGCTGCGTGAATCCCTTGTTTATAACTGCGAGCCTCCTGAAGCCTACTTCTACCTGACCAGTGTATCCAACCTCAACTTCACGAATGGGCTGCTGAAAACAACTGAATGGCTCAAACAGACTCCGGACAACCGCGAACTTCTGGTGGCACAGGCCGTATTTGCCGCTCGAAGTTCCGGGAAATCCAAAATCAGCATGTTCGAAGATGATGTTGTTATTCCCGGGAGTGATGCGGCCGTGGACAGACTTTTGAAGCAGTTTCCGGATGATGTGGAACTGGTCTGCCACAAGCTCCAGCAAAAAGTGGAAGAGGGAGAACTCGAAGCCGTGGAGGAGTTATTGAAACAACTCTCCAACGTTCAGACTTCCGATTGCCGTGTTTATCGATATCGCGGCTGGCTGGCCAAAATGCAGAATGAAATCGACAAAGCAGCAGCGGAATTACAGAAGGGGCTGCAATACAACCCTCTGGACTGGAAATGCCACCTGGAAATGGCACAGGTCAAAAGGCTTCAGAGTGATAAAGACGCCGCGACTTTTCATGCCGATCTGGCTGAGCGGGGAAAAGTTCTGGAAAGACAATTTATGGAATTACCCTCTGCCATTGATGCTTCGTTTGCACAGATGCAGGAACTGTTGAAGTATATTCAGGATTGCGGTGATCAGCAGGCAGCGGTCCGCCTGACAGCTATCCTGCAACGGCAAAGATGACCATCAGCTCAACTCTGCATGGAAATCGAACTTTCTTGTGACCTGGTCAGGAATAGATGTTCATGCCTGGTTCAGAACGGTACCGGCGGGCAGGCACTTTTCCAGCACTACTCCAGTCCCCTGGGGGCCAGAACATCATGGATTTGTTGATGTCTGGCAGACTGCTCCATCTGGCCATCGGTTTTGAGCGCTTCCGCCAGCCAACCGTGTAACTGCCAGGACTGGGGAAAACGCTCAACTGTTTTAAGGGCCTCCTGAAGTGCAAGCTGCCTGTTGCCACTCTGACCCAGGATGTGAATCCGTCTGCCTGCCAGGTCACTATCCCAGGGATTCAATGCCAGGTATCGATCGATAAACGGTAATGCACTGGAAAATTCCCCTCTGTCATGCGCCAGCACACCCCGATAGCGCAACGTCATTTCGTGAACTGGATTTCGTTCGAGGAGTTGATCCCAGTACTGAATGGAACGCAGCGGCTCATTGATCAGCTTGGCCATCAGACCCTGGAAAAACAGGACCTGATCGTCATCAGGGAAGTTCCGGGAAACTTCTTCCAGTTTTTCCAGAGCAGCGGCAGCCAGGTAAGAATCGACATCTTTTTCCGCATAAATACTCATCATCAGGGCTTTTGCCCGATCTCGCTCAAGAGGAGGAATTCTCGAATCCGCTTCATCAAACACAGTCAGCTGCTTTTGGATATTCCTGACGACTGGATCGGATTTCACCTCTGGTACTCGCACGATCCTGTGATCTGTCTGACTGGTGTGGGGAACATCCCGGGCTTTCAATTTGGGCATGTGGCATTCAATACAGGAATTCCGGGCCTCCGATTTTTCACGCTCTTCCAGGGATAACTGACATCCCTGCTCCTGATGACATTGAATACAGCGGTTCCGGTAAAACTCGGCTCGATTCTCTGGACGGGGAATGGAGTGAGGATCGTGACAGGAAATACAACTTAATTCATGATCACTTCCCAGGTAACATTGAGACTGCCTCATCTGCTGAACATGGCTGACGACATCCGTCTGATTGCCTTCAATGCCAGATCCATCAACGTAACAAACCCAGATATCTTCCAGTCGATCCCCCGGGCGGAAATCGAAATCGTTTCGTCCGTAACGCAGAATTCGCTGCACTCCAATCAGATGGCACTGATAGCAGAGGTCATGCATGGCCTCGCTGGAAAGCGTTGAAAGTTTGAGGATAGGATCCTCTGAGGACTTTTGTGTTGCCTGCCCCCTGGCATTTTGCCAGTCGACATGATCTTTACCGGGGCCATGGCAGCGTTCGCAACTGATGGATGGTTCGATAATGGAATTGCCCGCTGGATCCGTTGCGAAGCGATTGACATGACGACCATCCGACAAGTGAACCCGTCCGGTGTGACAACTCACACAGCCATCCGTTATCCGACGTTCAAAATGCTGGTTATTTGTTTCATATCCGGGTGAAAGATCGAACTGTCCTGAAGTCGAATACCAGCCAATCACCGACTGAAACAACATCTCATCTTTTTCAGCAAGATAAGACCGCCCACGTTTCCCTGAGCCAATGTAATATTTCATGGGCTCAATTCGACGATATAAATCAGCCTGAGCCGTATTGTCAGCTGATGCCTCAATGCCTGGGCGATGCAGGATTTCGTGATGCCTGACACTGCCCGCTTCATCTCTGGCTGCCAGATAGGACTGAGGATACGGAGTAGAAAACTCTCCTGCTGAATACTGTTCAATCACGGGACCTGTTTGCAGTAAGCCAGCAGAATGACCCATTGGATGACCAGCAAACTGTTCGCAGTATTCGGCATGACACTCCCGGCAGGCCTGTGTTCCCACATAGTCCCCAGCACGACTTACCGGACGTTTTGCTCCGGAAGGAGCGGGGACATCGCTGGAGTTCTGCTGGCATCCCGCAGTACATACCACGACCACAAACAGCCACACGAAGCGATAGAAATCCGATCCGGTCATGGAAATGCCTTGGAGTAAACAACGGGTGTTTCGTCCTGAAATACAACGACACGATGATCAGCGGGCACGGTGATCTGATCTGTCTGGTGATCCTTCTGGGGCCAGCGGATTGTCACCTGGCAATCCCCTGCCCACTCTCCCAAACCGAAATAAAGTGTGGGATCATGAGTACATCCAAAACTCTCGCCAGCCACCAGTTGATCGACCAGTATCTGATCCCCGGCAACCACTTCCACTTCTGCTCCCCAGCAATCTCGATTACAGGTAATCCCGTGCAGCCGGAGACTGATTCCATGGCCATGTTTCGCCTGATTTTTCAGAAGAGCAGCCCGGTCATGCTGGTTGACCACAACCAGATCGGCCAGGCCATCCTGATCAAAATCGGCTTGGGCAACGGCCCTTCCCAATCGT
>JAGQQT010000347.1 GCA_020426065.1 Planctomycetaceae bacterium
AGGCTCATCGTATTGTGGAAGAAGTTCATGTATGCCACCATGATCTTGCTGATCCAGCCGAACCAGCCATATTCGATCGTGCTTTCGGCGTCGAGTGGACGCAGCAACGCTGCCCGTTTTGGGCCGGCATACAGACTGTACTGGTGGGAAACCGTCTGCTGAGGCGGGATGTCCACTTCGGTGGACTCCAAGATAAAGCTGATCTCACTTCGTTCTTCCGGATCGGCTCGATCCACCAGGATTGGCTGGGCTGTGTCCACCCATTTCTGGATTTCCTGATCCGTTTCCGGCATCAGCAAAGCCGTGAAATACTGACCATCCACACCGAGGTAACGCAGCGGGGTCTGGAAGTTCTCCACACCCCCCTTTTTACGTGCCTGCTTGGAAATCTCGCTGGCCAGTACCTGTTCATGTCGAATTGAACCTCCCGAGACAAATCCGGCCTGGATGACCAGGTAGCGGCGGGTATTTTCGGCATTCTCCAGGTGAAATCCAACCGGACCCTGCAGATCATAGGTCATTTCCACAGCAGCAGCGGAGGTATTCTGAAACTCAAGACGGGCCTGCAGTTGATAGCCGGAGGTGTCGGTATCGCGACCGGATTTTTCCCCCTGTTTCAGTTCGTAGATTTTCCGAATCACCAGACTGCCATCGGGAGCGGGATATTCAAAAACCACACGCTCCAGTGGTGTCTGTTCGACGATCTTCCAGTTGACCGTTTCGAGGGAATCTCCCTTTTCAGCGAGAACTCGATCAATCGCCTCGGTCCGCAGATCAAAAGTTTTCCGGGACAGCTCCGCCGATTCCCCTACCAGTTGCAGAGGCACATTCCGATCCGTCAACTCCCGATACCTCGGGTCATTCAGCTGGATCGAATCCACGGCTGCACCGCGTGAATTCAGTTTCACGTAGAGATAGAAACCGGATTCAGGATCGAGACTTCCCAGTTCGACAGTCTGTTCCGGGAACTCTGGCAGCTTGATTTCCTTGGGTGCAACAACAGGGGGGATGTCCGAGGTATCAGCTGGCTGTACCACAGCCACTTCCGAGGAGCCCGCTTCACCAGGAACCTGTTTCTGCTTTTGGACCTGGCGAGCGGCTTTTTGTTCCAGGATTTCGGGATGAAAGAACGGCAACCCGACATTCAGCCACAGGTACATTGCTCCCATTGAGAGCAGAAAGAACATGATGAAGCGACGTTGCTGATCCATGAGCATCTCGTGCTGAAAACAAAAAATCCGGCTTACGTGAAACGCACCACTCCCGGATCCAGATTAAATCATTTCACCCTCAGCGATGATTTTTTCACATCACATCATGGTGCATATCAAAGCGAATCGGTGTCCGACCTGCAGAATTGAGCCTGTCAGTCTGCGACAATCATCCGGTCTGGAAACGGACTCTGCCGGATCAACGTCCTTCCCGCAACCGATCACCGAGAAAATTATCCAGTTCCGGAATCGGATAAATCTTGGCACATGTCTTTTCAAAATCGTAAGTCACGCGGTGAAACCGAACCAGATCATTTTCAACCGTCACATACGAAGCCCGGGAGTCGCCGTTACGTGGCTGCCCGACAGAGCCCACATTGATCAGGGTTTTCCGATCTCCCAGCTGATGCTGGAAATCGATTTCTTCAGGCGAAAGAAAATTCAAATCATCAGTAAATACACCCGGGATATGAGTGTGTCCCTGGAAGCAGTAACGTTCGACCAGGCTGAAAATCCGCTCCATTTTCCGCTGATTGTAGATATCTTCCGGAAAGACATACTCATTCAGCGGGTTCCGTGCAGAGCCGTGCACGAACATGTATTTCTCTTCCCGACGCAGCCGGGGCAACTCCCCCAGAAATTCCCAGCGGGCTTCGTTCTTGTTCCGATCTCCGGTTTCCAGCTGCTTCCGGGTCCAGAAAATCGCTCGTTCGGCTCCCGCGTTAAATCCTTCCGGATCGAACATCGCCGCCTGATCATGATTTCCCAGAATTGTCACCTGAGCGTGTTGCTTCACCAGATCGATGCATTCCCCGGGATTGGGACCGTAGCCAATGATGTCTCCCAGACAGTAAATCTTTGAGACATTTTTCCCTTTGATATCTTCCAGCACTGCTTCCAGTGCTTCGAGATTCCCATGAATATCGCTAATGATCGCTAACAACGCCAAACAGTCCTGAATGTCAGAAGTTGGTTCCCCCCGGGAGATTGAGCAGAAAACACCTGTTTTGCCGAGGGGAAATGTTGAAGTTTATCCATTTCGGCGACTCGGGGTCAATCATTGTCCCGACTTCAGGGGCTAATCCGGGGCGGAGTTCAGCGAAAAGGGCTGACCAGACGTTCCAGATCCTCAAAAAACCGGGGGTAAGTTTTAGCTGTGCATCCCGGATTGGCAATCCGGATTCCGGGGACCCGCAGCCCGATCAGGGAGAAACTCATCGCCATACGATGATCATCATAGGTTTCAATCGTGGCTGGCTGAATCTGACCCGGGTGGATTTCGTAACCATCTTCATGTTCGACAGTATGGATACCCAGTCGCTGCAGTTCGGTGACAACGGCGGAAACCCGGTCGGTTTCTTTCACCCGCATATGGGCCACATTCCGCACACGAGTGGGTCCCTGGGCAAAAACAGCCACCGCAGCGAGAGTCTGAGCGGTATCGCTGATTGCGTTCATATCGATATCAATTCCACGTAACTCCCGTCCCTGAACCGTGATACTGTTCTCACCCCAGTGAACTTCACAGCCCATTTCCTCCAGCACATCGACGAAGTGAACATCCCCCTGCATTGCTTTCCGGTTCAACCCGGGAATCGTCACCCGGCCCCCTGTAATCGCTGCCAGGGCAAAAAAGTAGCTCGCAGCCGAGGCATCTGGCTCAATCTGGTAGACTCGTCCCTGGTACCGGGAAGGGGAGATGCGGAAATGACGCAGATCGGGTGTCTGAACTTCCACACCAAACTGCTGCATCACATCCAGAGTCATTTCAATGTAAGGAACCGAGACCAGTTCCGATGCCACCTCAATATCCAGCACATTGTCAGCGTAGGGGGCGGCCATCAGCAGACCACTTAAAAACTGGCTGGAAATCCCACCTTCAATCCTGGCCAGCCCGCCAGTTAGCCCGTTCGCTTTGACAGAAACCGGCGGACAACCGTTCTTTTCCAGGCATTCCAGATCCACTCCCAGGCTGCTGAGCGTGGTGACGAGATCCCGGATCGGCCGCTGACGCATCCGCTGATTGCCGTCCAGCAGGTATTCTCCCTGACCAATGGCACACAGGGCTGTCAGGAAGCGAATGCTCGTCCCGCTGTTTTCCAGCCATAAATCCGCTTTTTGGGCAGGGATTTTGCCGCCACACCCCTCGATCCGGATCTGGTCAGCGGCAGCCTGTGTCCAGGAAATCCCCAGTCGTTTGAGGCTTTCCAGCATGACCCGCGTGTCATCACTGGCCAGCGTTCCCTGCAGAGTTGATTCTCCCTCAGCCAGTGCAGCAATCACGAGGGCCCGGTTCGTGATACTTTTCGAGCCGGGAGGCTGGATTTCCCCTGTCACAGGCTGATGAATCGGCTGGATTTCCAGGGGATCAGAAGTAGAGTCCGGTTGCGACATGGTTTCGGAAATCGGGAAAACAGGATAGGAGAACAGGTCAAAGAGGGCGGCCAGTTTGAATTCAAAAGACTCTGAAGGGGTGTCCGTCGGCATCAATGACCTTATTGACTGACATCATAAAAAGGGATTCGCTTGGAAGATAGGGAATCGATCTTGCTCGATTTTGACAGTTTCGCCAGACTCCCTCCGGAAAGGGGCATAGAAAAGTGCTCACTGATGGATGCTCTTTGTCCCCGGATGCTGGATCTGTTGATCCAGTTCTTCCTCCGTCAAAAACCTTTGACAGGGGTCTGACCGATTTCAGTTTGAAATGTATGGAAACTGAGAAGATCTCAGAATCCTGTGAGGTTGATCGTGTCAAAGCTCATCTTTCTGTTTGCCGGAATTCTGCTGGGCGGAATCCTGATGATTGGTGCCTTCAACTATCACGTGGTCGCGACGGCTGACCAGACTTTTCTCATTACCCGCACAGAGTCCGGGTTGAGTGACCTGTATGTCAACGTCAGTGAATGGGATGCGGAAGAATGGTCGCGGCATCAGCAGCTGGCCAGTGCGTGTACTCAATCCGGGCATGGAGACCTGGTGAAAAAGTCATTTTCCGACCAGATCATCGATATCCTGAGTGAACAGATCGGCAGAGCAACTCGCTGATCTCGCGGGTGGTGCCACCTTTCGAGAATCAATTCGAATTCTAATGACTCCACCAGATCCATTCCTCATCACTTCTTTCAGGAAATTCTGAAATGTGTTCAGAACGGATTGCACCTGACAGGCCGCTGCAGGCAAACCTGCTTTGCTGGCTTTGCCTGGGACTGGTTGCATCCACTGGCTGTTCCGGCAGTACGTTTCGGGCCAACAATGATGATGTTCCCAGCCGCTATCAGATCAAGAGCGAACATTTCGTGCTGCACAGCGATTTCAAGCAGGACGAACAGCAGGAACTCGTTTCCAACCTGAAGCAGTTACGCTGGCAGATCGGCCAGACTCTGGATCTGGAGCTGGGTGAGAAGAAGGTTCAGGTTTATCTGTTCGAAGATGAAGTGACCTACCACAAGTTCCTGGCTAATCATTTCCCGGGACTCCCGCCCCGCCGGGCCTACTTTGTCGGGACTTCGGTCAGCCTTTCGATTTACACAGTCTGGGGTGAACGGATTCTGGAAGATCTGCGGCACGAGTTTACTCATGGAGTTCTGCACGGAGCACTCCCCTCTGTGCCCATGTGGGTGGATGAAGGGTTGGCCGAATACTTTGAATCCGATACCGCTCCAGGAACTCCTCGGGCGGATTATCTCAGTGAACTGAACCAGCTGCTCAAGAACGGTTGGCGGCCTGATCTGAATCGGTTGGAGAATCTCGAAGCGGTTGGAGAAATGCAGCGGCTCGAT
>JAGQQT010000348.1 GCA_020426065.1 Planctomycetaceae bacterium
CATCCGGCGAACATCCCGTTCCATTCCCTTGGGATTGGAAACGTAGAGAACGGGATCTCCCTGAGAGCGGCATTGAACCCCCTGAAAAACGGAAGGCAGGAAGCCGCTGCCAAACGATTTGTTTCCCCCGTTCGGCTGCACTCCGCTCGATATCAGCACAACAAACCCGGGCAGATCCTGACTTTCCGAACCCAGTCCATAAGTGACCCAGGAACCCATTGAAGGGCGACCCGATTGAGCAGATCCAGTGTAAAGCAGTAGCTCCGCCGGGGCATGATTGAACTGATCGGTGGTCATCGAGTGAATCAAACACATCTCATCCGCTACCCGATGCAGATTGGGAATTGCTTCCGACAACCACGTCCCGCTCTCTCCCACCTGCATGAACTTCTGTGGCGTTCCCAGCAGAGTGGGCACGCCGGTCGTAAAGGCAAACCGTTTCCCTTCCAGAAACGACTGTGGGCAGTCTTCTCCATTCCGCTTGACCAGTTCCGGCTTGTAGTCGTACAGGTCCAGGTTGGGGGGAGAGCCCGTCATGTGCAGATAAATCACCCGCTTGGCTTTGGGAGTGAAGTGCGGCTCCCGAGCGGCGAGCGGAGTGATCGAATCGATTTTCACTGAGGCATCCGCCGAGGACGGCAGCAGCGTGGAGAGAGCCAGGCTCCCCAGTCCGATTCCGGTCTGT
This sequence comes from Planctomycetaceae bacterium, assembly GCA_020426065.1. GTDB lineage: Bacteria > Planctomycetota > Planctomycetia > Planctomycetales > Planctomycetaceae > Rubinisphaera. The sequence continues at coordinate 686 of JAGQQT010000348.1, forward strand.
CCCAGAAACTGACGACGGGTCTGATCCTGGATTTGAAGTTGTCGTAAATTCATGATGAGATCACCTGCAAAAGGTTAAGGTTTCATCAGCATTTCATCGAGATTGAGCAGCACATTTCCCACGAGGGTCCAGGCAGCATAAGTGGCGGGATCCGCGTTTTCCGGAAGGGGACCGAGTGGATCAGTTGCCAGTTGCCGGGCCTCTTCCGGGCTGGAAGCATACCGGGCCTGAACCGTTTCAAACAGATTGACGAGTCGTTCGACTTCCTGCGGAGCCGGAGTACGGCTGACCGTTGTCCGAATGCCCAAGGCAATTTTCTCTTCCAGAGTGCCGGGTGCATCAGCCATGCGTCGTCCCAGTGCCTGCGCCGCTTCAATAAATACGGGATCGTTCAGCGTCACAAATGCCTGCAGTGGCGTATTGGTTCGATCCCGGCGGATGGTGCAGGTTTCCCGGTTGGGAGCATCAAAGGCTGCCATCGAAGGATAAGGATTGGAACGTCGCCAGGTGGTGTAAAGACCACGACGATACCGATCCTCCCCCTGGCTGGTCTGCCAGTCGATTCCGCCGCCAAACGCTGCACTCAAACCGATGTTCGGCTGAGGCGGTTTGACGGGAGCACCGTACAGCTTCTCACTGAGCAGGCCACTTACAAACAGAGCCTGGTCGCGGACCATTTCCGCCGAAAGACGAAAACGGGGTCCACGGGAAATGAGTCGGTTCTGAGGATCCTGCTCGAGAAGTTCGGGCGTGACCTGCGAAGTCTGCCGATAAGCCGCCGACATGACCAGCAGCTTGATCATTGCTTTGGTATTCCATTTCAGTTCCAGAATCTCCGCTGCCAGCCAGTCCAGCAGTTGAGGATGAGTTGGCAGATCTCCCTGGGAGCCAAATTCTTCACTGGAAGAGACCAGCCCGATCCCGAACAGTTTTTCCCAGTAACGGTTGGCAATCACGCGGGGAGTGAGTGGATTTTCCGGACTGATGAGCCAGTGGGCCAGATCAAGCCGGGTGGGATGATCGGGATGCTCGACACCAAAGACTTCCGGCAAGCCTGGTTCCACCCGGTCTCCGGTGACCATGAAGTTCCCCCGAATCTGGATGTGGGTTTCCCGCTGTTTGTCCTGGGCCAGTTCCCGCATGATGGGGACGGTGGTTGCAGGCTTCAGACCCGCCAGTGATTTCTCAACCTCAGCCAGACGTTTCCTCTCTTTGGCCAGTGAGGGAGCGACGCTGGCGATGTAATAACTGGTCAGGGAACTGTTGTGAGCGTCGGTTCGTTCCGATTCTGAAGTACTCAACGCCTGTTGAACCGGCTGCGGATAGCGGGCCAGTTCCGGACTGCGGGAGTCGGTCAGGACAGCGACCCGGAATTGTCGTAACAGATGTTTGGCGTGCTGCGATTTCTGGGCAATCGTCAGCAGGAGCGTTTCATCGGGACCGATGCTGAATGGCTTTCTTGAAATCAGACGCAGCGTATGTGGCTGGTCGATCTGACCTCCCACTGCCCAGCCGGTTTTGTGGGGATCCTTTTCGTCCAGCACGTGACTGGCCAGGAAACCGGACTGCTCAAAATCAGCGAAGGCAGATTGAATCGGAATGGATCTGCTGGAGCTGAGTGCAATCCGCTGTTCTTTCTGGGGAGCTTTGGCAATCGTTTCCGACCAGACCGTTTCCCTCTTTTCATCCAGCAGGGAAATCTTCACCCCATCGAGACGGGATTGCAGATTTCCGTCGGTCCGATTCCAGTACACGAGTTCGTCCAGTGATTGAACCGAAAGCAGATCCAGCTCCCACCAGGGATTTTCCGAAACGGCGGTGTGGGTGGTCGATTTGGTTTTGTGATATTCCCCATCCGGGTTGCCATCGATGGCCAACTCTGCATTGCCGCCAAAATCGGTCGTGCTTTGCGAGGCCTTCCCGCTGCGGGCAATGTTTTTGCCCCCCGAAAAGACTTCCACCTCAGCCAGGGAAACCATTTTCTCTTTCCCGGCCAATTCAAACCGCACATAGCGGGCTTTCAATCCCTGCTCAGTCCGCTTCTGAATGGTGGCGGAAAGATCGGTGATGACAAAGTTCTGAGCGGGACCGGCTCCGGGATAAGTTTCCAGTTGAATGCCATAAATCTTTTGACCGGCAGATTCTGCAGGACCAGACAGCTGCACTCGATACAATTCGGTATCCGCTTCCGAGGAGACGGTCGCCATGCCATCATTTCCGATTGCCGTTTCAGACTTGGATTCGGTTTCGATTGTTTCGGGGGTCAGGACACTGGCATCGAGCGGTTGGGAATACTTCCGGACCCACTCGGTACTTTCGGCAAGCAACTCAGGAGTGCTTGTCCCCAGGATCCCGGCCAGTTCTGTTTTCTCCTGCTCCCAGTCGATCCGCTGCTGTTTCTGCTCATCGGTAAAATATTCCAGCAAGGGAGATTCATCCCGACGATCGGCATCTTCGCTGTTGTTGAGGATCGCAAAGACCTCGAAATACTCCTGCTGGCTGATGGGATCATACTTGTGCGTATGACATTGAGCGCAGGCCATAGTGGTCCCCATCCAGACGGCGAATGTCGTATTCACGCGATCGATGACGGCAGCATTCCGGAACTCTTCATCGTTGGTCCCCCCTTCATTGTTCGTGAGGGTATTCCGATGAAAGGCCGTGGCGATGAGCTGCTGGTCGGTTGGATCAGGTAGCAGGTCTCCAGCGAGCTGTTCGATTGTGAATTGATCAAACGGCTTGTTCTCGTTGAGGGATTTGATGACATAGTCCCGAAAGGCCCAGATGGTCCGGGGCGGGTCATCTGCATAGCCGGCTGAGTCTGCGTAGCGGGCCAGATCGAGCCACATCCGGGCCCAGTGTTCACCAAAATGAGGTGAGGCAAGCAGGCGATCCACCACCTTCTCGTAGGCATTGGGGCTGTCATCCGTGACAAACTCCCGGACCTGCTCTGGTGTCGGAGGCAATCCGATCAGATCGAGCGAAACTCGACGCAGCAGAAGTTCCCGGTCTGCTTCCTGCTGCGGAGCCAGGCCCGCTTTCTCCAGGCGGGAGAGAATGAAATTATCAATCGGATTCCGCGGCCAGTCAGCATGTTGCACTTGTGGAAGAGCAGGGCGGACGATCCTGCTGTAAGACCAGTGTCCACTGTAGTTGGCCCCTTCCTGAATCCAGCGACGAATCAGCTCTCTGGATTTCTCATCCACTTTCATGCCCGATTCCGGCGGTGGCATTCGTTCGGAATCATCGGTGCTCAAGATCCGTCGCAGCAGTTCACTTTCGTCCGGCTTGCCTGCGACCAGAGCCGGTTTCCCCGAATCGGTTTCCCCAAAAACACCAGCAGTCGTGTCGAGTCTTAACCCACCCTGACGTTCCTTTTCATCCGGTCCATGGCAATGAAAGCAGGTGTTAGACAGGATTGGCCGGATCTGTGTCGTGAAATCCACTGGCGTGGATTCTCCCTGGACAGGCTGGTTCACCAGAAGCGAAACCATCAGGCTCAACGAGATGTGCAAGAAAGATCTGAGCATGGTATTTCTTCCCGATCGCCCGAGATAAGGAATGCTATTCATTCTTTTTGTTGTTCTTTTTAGATTTCAGGCTCTCCAGGTAGGCCAGCAGTTCGGCGAACTGCTCGACCGTCAGGTTGTTCACCAGGCCGACCGGCATCATGGAGGTTTCCTGCTTTTTGCGGAACTCGATGTCATCCTGCAACAGTTCCACCGCCACACCATCATTCCGACGGATGATGATCGATTCGGCAGATTCCTGGCTCACAAAACCGATGTGCTGTTTGCCGTCTGCCATCACAAACTGATACGTATCGAATCCCTGTGCAATTTTCGCTGACGGCTTGAGGATGGAATCAATCAGTTCTTCCCGCTTGTAACGTTTGCCAATATCCACCAGGTGTGGACCTTTGGGAGTCTGCCCTTCCTCAATGGTATGGCAGGCATTACAGGCCTGAGAGATGAACATCTTCTTGCCCTGGTTGACCTTCTTCACTTCCGGCACAGCGGCCAGGCGTTTCAGGACTTCTTCGATCTGCAGATTCCCGATTTGATCCGGATTGTTCGGATCAAAGGAGGGGATGGCAATCGGCTTGTTTTCCGCCATCGCTTCCGCTTCGGCATTCGACCACTCCGGCAACCCTTCTACCTGGACACGATGCAGAACCAGTTGCTCTTTCAGAAACTCATCCGAATCCTCTCCCGAGTTTTCGTAATACTTCCGGATGGCGGCGGCAATCGATTCCGAAGAATCCCAGGTGGTGCGGGCGAAGTAGGGACCGGTATGGTCCGGAC
>JAGQQT010000349.1 GCA_020426065.1 Planctomycetaceae bacterium
GGACGAATATTTTCAACTTTACGTTCGGCACGACGTGGTCATTTGCCACCAATGGTGTGAACGATATCCACGTCGGCAGCACGAACGGCGATGGAAACAGCGATATCCTGGGACGTGACAACAGCGGCAACTGGTACTCAGCGGAGTCGAACGGCACCAGCCTGACCAATCGCGTGGCCGAGATGTGGGCTCCGGTCAACTGGCAGTTCGTCAACGGCGGCGATTTCCAGCCGAAAGCGACCAGCGATGAGCTCATCATCCCTCCCGCCCCAACAAAACAGGAAGCAGAAGAAACCAGCCCCCCGGACATTGCAGGCCGCTGGAGTGGAGCCACCGAAACAACATCTTCGGCCCCCGCTGCCACAACACAGGCAGCTTCCCTGCTCAAACCAGTGGACGAAGAGCAGGAGTCGAGCGAAGACTACGACAGCTTCGGCGATGCTAGTCTCCTGGACCTGTTATATTCCTAGCAGGGGCGATCATCAGCCCAGGTTTTTTCGGAAGAATTCCAGAGTCCGTTTCCAGGCCAGTTCAGCTGCGGCCTGATCGTAACGGGGCGTGGTGTCGTTATGGAATCCGTGATTGACACCCGGATAGACATAACTCGTGACCTCCTTCCCCTGCTGCTTCATGGCAGCTTCAAAGGCGGGAGCACCATCGAGAATGCGTTTATCCAACCCTGCATTGTTAACCAACAGGGGAGCTTTGATCTTGGAGATGTCCTTTGCGTCTGGCTGGCTTCCATAAAAAGGAACGCCCGCATCCAGGATGTCAGGAATCCTGACCGCCAGCTGATAAACCATTCCCCCGCCGTAACAGAAACCGACCGCTCCCAGCTTGCCTGAGGAAAGCTGATGACCATCCAGCCAGCGGGCAGCGGCGATGAAATCCTGGGTCATTTCTTCGCGATCCCGTTTCGCCTGCATGGCTCGTCCGTCATCGTCATTTCCGGGGTAACCTCCCAGCGGAGAAAGGGCATCCGGAGCAAATGCCAGAAAGCCTTCAACAGCCAGACGACGGGCTACATCGGCAATGTAGGGATTCAATCCGCGGTTTTCATGGATGACCAGCACTGCGGGGAACGACTTTCCCTGAGCGGGATGAGCCAGCAGTCCGCTGATTTTTCCGCCACCCTGAGGGGAATCATAACTCACGGTCTCGGCTTTGATGCGGGGATCATCTGGCTTGACCTGCTCCGCCCAGGAGTAGTTGGGAGACAGGCTGTTCATGAGTGCTTCCACGGTCAAACCACCGACGGCAAAGGCACCCAACCGCTTCATGTAGTCTCTGCGATCGAGACGGCCATGAGCATAATCGTCGTACAGATCGAGAACCTTCTGATCGAATTCGGCAGCCTGCTTACGTTCCATGATCTCAATCCCATTGAATGATAAGTCGGGTAATCCTCAAATCTGAGAATTACAACAAAACAAAATCAGCTCTACTCTTCCGAAACAGGAAACACCACATTGTGGTGAACGTTCTGCACATCATCGCAATCGTCGAGAAGTTCCAGAAACTTTTCAAAGGCAGCCGCATCTTCGCCGGTCAACTCAGTATTCGACTGGGAAACGAAGGCGATTTCCTGAACTTCAAATTCGAGATCGGGAATTCCTTCCAGCAATGCGGTCTTTGCTTTGAAAAAATCGTTGGGGGAGACAAAGGCAGTCAACTGACCGTTACTGCTTTCCACTTCGTCGACGTTGACATCCGCTTCCAGCAATATTTCCAGTACTTTGTCCTCGTCTTCCCCTTTGAAGGAGAGGACCGCGAGGTGGTCAAAGAAGTGAGCGACGGATCCGGCATTTCCCAGTTTGCCGCCCCCTTTGACAAAACAGTTTCGCACATCAGTAATGGTGCGGTTGGGATTGTCTGTCAGGCAGTCGACAATCACGGGACAGCCAGCCGGGCCAATCCCTTCATAACGGGCTTCGGCATAATCCTCGCCCCCGCTTCCCTTGGCTTTTTCAATAGCCTTCTCAATCACGTGAGCGGGAACCTGCTCCTTTTTCGCTTTTTCGATCATGTTCTTCAGAGCCGGATTCGATTCCGGTTCTGGCACCCCATTTTTAGCAACCACATACAGCATCTTCCCATATTTTGAGTAGAGCTTGGATTTCTGAGCGGCGGTTTTCGCAATGGAGTGCTTGCGATTCTCGAAACTTCTTCCCATTTGACGGACTACACATTCTTCCAGAGACGCTGACAGACCCGACAGCCATTTCCGACGGGTGTAATGCACTCTTTTTATTCAATTCCAGCCATTTTGGCTATCATTCGGGGCATTGGCTCTCCACAGAGGCTGGATTTCACGCCAGTGCTTGTTTATTCGTCAGCAAAGGAGTCCTCGTAAATCGCCTGATAAGACTGACGGGCCAGGTCATAGGCAGCCCGGGCCGCTTCCCGTTCCTCTTCACGAATCCCCTGTTTTTTCGCTTCCCAGCAGACATCCACGGCATCCCGGCACCATTTTGCACTCCGCCTGCTGGCACGCACCGGCTGTCCGGCCACTTCCACGAAGATGGGATTGGTGTGGCAGGAAGGGAAAATCCTGAACGCGACCCAGCTGGAACGCTCAAGATTGACATCAAACGAGAGAGACTCCACGTGTCCGTCGGCCACAATCTCCTGCCGGGCCGCCACCTGTCCATTCACAATTAATTCCACGGGGACTTTCTGCGAGTTCCCCACGCGTGAACGCTCAATATGCCAGTAGGGTTTCTGATCGAGCCGGGCACTGCGAATGGTTTCATCGGGCGTCTCACCCAGCAATGCGGCCACATCGCACGTTACTTTCACAGGCCCAGGCTCGGACAGATTCAACTGACTGATCTGGCCTTCAGACCCCGACTCACCAACTGCCACATCATTCACTTTGAAATCCATCAGATGGCTTTTGCCATCGCCACAATAACTGCGTCCAGCCTTCAGGCCCAGCACCCAGGAGTCGAAATCGAGTGGCTGATCGTCATCCAACTTCACATAAATACGCCCCAGACCAACCCGCTCACCGTAAATACAGGGGAAATCTGTTTCCCCGGAAATGCGGGCACGATAACCGCAATTCAGCGTGTGATACCAGATATTCAACTCCCAGACGGCAGGCGTATCGACTGCGGAGATGAAATCGCAGGCGTCGTGGGCAACGGTCACAATGTATTCGTTCGCCCCAATTCCATCGAAGGCGGGCATCGCGTAATCGGGAAGCTGATCGGCGGCTTTATGGGGCCAGCCTTCCGGAGCTCCGCCCCACATCCGTTTGATCGGAACGCGATTGCCGCGATCATCATAATCGGGCAATGTCAGCCCCCAGCCACTGTGACTGTAACCAACCACGCCCCCCTGCTCTTTTCCCCATTTCAGAACCGGTAGCGTCCAGCTGGGCCATTGTTCGAGCGTTTCAGTTCCTGGATAATCATCCTCAGTCAACCTGAGTAGACAGAGATGTCCAGCGTGCGAGGAAGGAAATCCGCTCACTTCCACATCGTAACGCATCAGGTATTTCTCTGTGGACAGGTCTGAGGTCTTACCTTCGAAATACTGCTTTTGCGTGTACCAGCAGGGTCCCCAACTGAGCACACATCCCACATTGAGATCTTCGCCCAGAATGTGACGCATCATATCGGCAGGTCCCACTCCTTCGGTGGGAGAATCATAGTGAGCACAACCCGCCGCGTGCACATGATGATCCCCGGAATACCAGTGCCGAGTCGCAGGATGAATCCAGCGTTTCAGCTCCACTTCGAACTCCTGGCGCGGTCGATCTCCGGTGACGTAGAGCGTCTTCTGCAACACCGGATACTCAGGACCACGAGTCACTTCCACCGCATATTCGCCAGCAGGCAGTAGAACGGTTTCTCCATCATCTCGATAGACCTGATCGTGAAAGAAGAAGTCCGGCGCGAGTCGTCGGGCGGGATTCGGATACACCCGCCCCTGCAAATCCCGAAACGTGAAGGCCGCCATGACCGGCCCACCATCCTCATCCTTGATTTTCAGAACAACTTCTACAGAAGGCTGGCACTGAAACAGGAGTGGAACATCACTGCGGAAACCGAGATCCTGCGTCCCCTGCCCGACATGAAAACTGAGTGTGGCTTCCCGCTGACCGGCATCGCGACTGTAAAGCTGAATAATCCGATACTCCAGATTCAACCCCGACAATCTCGGCCGCAGGGGCTGTTTCTCATACATGGAGACGTCAAGGAATCGCTGCCGGGCCTCCACCGAATTGACCAGAGCCTGCTCAGTCATCGGACGCTGCCGGGCTCCGCGTCCCTTCATGTAAACCGGAGCCGCCTGTGGGCTGTGCACAACCAGTTCGGGATTGATGCCGGCTTCATTATGCACTTTGACCAGGTATGTACTCCACCCCTGTTGAATCAACTGTTTGGGTGCAGGGCCTTCATCCGCCTTGACCCGACTTTCCGGATTGATATGCACATAGGCCAGGCAGTACTTGTCGAGAACATCCTGGATTTTCGCAACCGACTCTGTCTCTTTCTCCAAGGTCATCGCCTGCCTGATGGCTGCCACATCTGCCGGAGCAATGGGAGCTCCCACAAACTGGGTCGCTTCGAGCAGACGTTCCGTTGCAGCGATGAACGGCTGATGAGGCACATCAAATACCGGCTGCCAACGCTCCTCCTCGCCAAAAGCAAATATGGGGACAGACAGAACCAATGCGAAAACCAGCCCGACATTTGAATTCATAGCGTGCCCCATGAAAAAGCAGGAACCTAATCCATGTCTTCAGACGTTAGCATCAAACCGCCTGAACTGAAGAATCAGGATACCATAATTTCAGCAGAGGAAGAAACCTTCAGCCACGATTTGAATACCGATCCGAATCAAAGTAAGTCACCATGAAAAAGATTATCAGAGAGGAAATCAGCGGGGGCGATAGTTCGGATTCTCGCTTGGCAACTCCACTTCCACTCTGTTGCGCCAGTTGTGAAGTTGTGTCAGAAGATCTGCGGTCTTCTC
>JAGQQT010000034.1 GCA_020426065.1 Planctomycetaceae bacterium
CAGGCTGAAGCGGAAGCTAAACAGAAATCCTCCCGTTTCCAGCAGCAATGAGCGTGATTCGTTCAGGAGTGTCAACTGCTTGATGGCCGCCGAGCGTGTGAAAACGGGGAGTTATATCGGTTCGGAATCGCTCAGCCCGCCTGAGAAATCCTTCCGGTCCCCTTCCCGCGAACGTTTGGCCAACTATAATGTGGACTTTTTGAATAGACAGCAGACCCTTTTCCGAACAGAGAACTGTTCGCTCAGCAGTCGTTTTCAGCGACCAGACAGGATGACTTAACCGTGTACAGAACAAACACTTGTGGTGAATTACGTCGCGATCACGCCGGGCAGGAAGTCACGTTAAGTGGCTGGGTGGACAAATATCGCGATCATGCCGGAATTGTGTTTATCGATTTGCGGGACCGTTACGGCAAAACCCAGATCAAATTCAACCTGGAAGACAATAGCGATACCCAGAAGCTGGCTCGCGGACTGCGATACGAGGACGTGATCCAGGTCACCGGAGATGTCGTTGCCCGGCCGGATGACATGATCAATCCCAAGCTCTCCACCGGAGAGATTGAAATCCGCGTCAAGACGCTGAAACTCCTCAGCAAATCCGCTACCCCTCCGTTTGTCATCGATCAGGCTGATCTGCCGAACGAAGAATTGCGACTCAAACATCGCGTTGTCGATTTGCGTCGGCCAGAACTGCAGAAAGCAATGATTCTGCGGCACCAGTTTACCAAGCTGGTTCGGGATTACTTCGATGAGCAAGGCTTTCTCGATATCGAAACTCCAATTCTTGGCAAGAGTTCACCCGAAGGAGCCCGCGATTACCTGGTCCCTTCCCGGGTCCACCCTGGTTGTTTTTACGCTCTGCCGCAATCTCCGCAGATTTTCAAGCAGTTGCTGATGTGCGCTGGTTATGATCGGTATATGCAGATCGCCCGCTGTTTCCGTGATGAGGACCTGCGTGCCGACCGGCAGCCCGAGTTCACCCAGATCGATGTCGAAATGGCCTTTGTCGAGCAGGACGATGTCCTGTCCGTCATCGATGGTCTGATTGTCCGGATGCTCAAGGAACTGAAAGGGATTGATTACCCTGCCAAGTTGCCTCGCTACACCTACGCCGATGTCATGGAACGCTTCGGCAGTGACAAGCCCGATATGCGATTTGGTATGGAACTGCATGATCTGGGTGATATTGCCAAAACCTGTGGCTTTGGCGTGTTCAGCAAAACCATCGAATCCGGTGGACGGGTACGAGGTCTGGTTGCTCCCCAGGCTGCTGAAAAATACTCCCGCAAGATGATCGATGAACTGACTGCATTCGTGGGAGATTACGGAGCGAAGGGACTGGCCTTCTTCCGGGTCAATGAGAATGGACTGGATTCTCCGATTGCCAAGTTCTTTGATGAATCTCATCAGCAGGCCATCATCAGTCGGCTGGGAGCTCAGCCCGGCGACCTGATTTTCTGCGTTGCCGACAAGCAGTCCGTCACGTCCGCCGCTCTCTCAGCCCTGAGGAATCGCCTGGGCCGTGAGTTGAAACTGTATGATCCGAGCAGCTTTTCCTGCCTGTGGGTTGTTGATTTCCCGCTGCTGCACTTTGATGCCGAATCCCAGCGATGGGTGGCCGAACATCATCCATTCTGTTATCCGCATCCGGATGATGTCGCGCTGCTGACCACAGATCCCGGAAAAGTGCGGGCCCAGTCTTACGACCTGGTCGTGAACGGATACGAGGCTGCTTCGGGCAGCATTCGTATTCATGATGCCAAGATTCAGCAGCAGGTATTTGATCTGCTCAACATCAAAGCGGAAGAGGCAGAACTCCGCTTTGGCTTCCTGCTGGAAGGTTTGCGTTACGGGGCTCCTCCTCACGGTGGGATTGCCCTGGGGCTGGATCGCTGGGTAATGCTGCTGTGCGGCTACGATAACATTCGGGATGTGATTGCCTTTCCGAAAACCCAGAAGGCTTCCGATCTGCTTTCCGGGGCTCCCTCGGAAGTGGATGAGCATCAGCTCAAGGAACTGTCCATCAAAGTCGATTTGCCGGAAGAGCTGAGCTGAAGTCAACTGGAGTTGTCTTTGCCGCCCGATTCCATTATTTCAGGATCTGTTGAATGTCCCGCACTCATGCCGAACTGCTCAATCGACTGTTGACAGATCGCCTGGTGGCGATTTTGCGGGTCGATGATCCGGACCTGGTGGTCGATCTGTGCGAAGCGATTGCCGCCGGGGGGATCCGGTCGATGGAAATCACGATGACGGTTCCCAATGCTCTGGAGTTGCTGCGGACCGTCCGCGAGAAACTCTCGGATGACATCCTGCTGGGAGCGGGGACTATTCTCGATGCAACGACCGCTCGACTCGCCATCCTGGCGGGAGCCGATTTTCTGGTCTCCCCGCATACCGATGCGGAAATCATTCGGACGGCCAAACGGTATGGCAAGCCAAGTTGTCCGGGAGCCTTCACGCCCACGGAAATCCTGCAGGCCTGGGAGCTGGGGGCCGATATCGTCAAACTGTTTCCGTCCGATCCCATCGGTCCACAGTACCTGAAGAATGTCCGGGGACCGCTCCCGCAAATCCGCCTGATGCCCACCGGCGGTGTCACGCTCGACACGATTCACTCCTTCTTTCAGGCGGGAGCCTGTGCGGTGGGAATCGGGAGTGTGCTTTGTCGTTCCGGTTGGCTCAAAGCCGGAAACTGGCAGGCCATAACGGACGAATCCCGGAAGTATGTGGAAGTGGTTCAATCACTCTTTCCGGCCTCCTGAGGGATCCTGTTTTCCTTGAACTGAATAGAACAGCCCGGCCGCGACAACGAGGTGCCCTGCATGCGGGACTTGCAAAGACAGGTAAACGAAACGCTGGCCATGATTACCGCTCGATGGAAGCGGAGCCCGCGGATCGGACTGATTTGCGGAAGCGGGTTGAGTCGCATCATTGAGCCGCTTCGACCGGAAGCCGTCTTTTCGTTTGACGAGCTGCCTCACTTTGTCCCTTCCACCGCTCTGGGGCATGCCGGGAAACTGATCTGCGGCGAATGGCACGAAATGCCGGTGGTGGCCATGCAGGGCCGACTCCATTTTTATGAGGGATACACGCTGGCGGAGATCACGTATCCGATTCGAGTCATGAAGTCGCTGGGCGTTGAGATTCTGATTGTGACCAGCGCGAGCGGGGGGATGAATCCGCAGCATCGACCGGGGCAGATCATTGTGCTGGATGATCACATCAACATGATGGGGGACAACCCGCTGGCTGGCTGGAACGACGATGAGCTGGGGCCACGTTATCCGGATATGAGTCAGCCATACGATGTGGAGCTATCCAATCGAGCGATCGAAATTGCCCGCCAGCGGGGGATTGTTCTGCAGAAGGGGATCTATGTCGGCGTGAAAGGTCCCAACTATGAAACGCGAGCGGAGTATCGCTTTTTCCGCATGATGGGAGCGGATGTGGTGGGGATGTCCACCGTTCCCGAAACCCTGGTTGCCGTCCATGCGGGTATGCGGGTTGTCGGCCTGTCAACCATCACGAATGTCTGCCTCCCCGACGCCCTTTCCCCGACATCCGGACAACAGGTCATCGACGTGGCCCACAAAGCCGCCTCCCAGGTCCGCCAGATCATCGACGGCCTGATCCAAACCGAAAGCCGCAACTACCACAGCGAGTTATTTCGTGATTGAGGAGTGGTGATTGAAGGCAGTTGTGTAGGGCAGGTAACACCTGACAGATTGACATTCGCATGACATTTGAAATATGTCATTTGAAAAACAAGGTGTTATAACAACTGGTGGATTCAATTCTCGACATACTTACATCACAGTTAGATAATTTAAAAAATGCATTTCGCAAACTAGGAACCATGCATTTAATCCCTCAAGGATGGTCACTCATAGTATAAACGCCTGTTTTTTTGCCCCATGTCAGATTGCCGACATGTTTGTCCAGCCATTTTCGCATATTAGAGCGCATCCACCCTTACTCTAGCGCCATCCAGGGCAAATAAGTAGACTTGGCAATCTTTTTTTGGAATGGAAAGGATTGCCATGATCTACTCGAAGGAACGGCGGCTCGAAGTTCTCGCGGATGCCGAGCAGGGAATGACGACTCGCCTGATTGCATTGAAACACAATTGCAGCGAATCATGGGTGCGACGGGTTAAGCAGGAATATCGCGAGCAGGGAAAAGTCGCTCCAGCAACGAAGCGAAAACGGATCCCGAAATGGCATGCCATCGCCGATGACCTGCAGTTGATCGTGCAGCGTCATCCCGACCTGACGCTCAAAGAAATCAAACAAGAACTGGGGACGGAGCTCTGTGTGGCAACCATCTGCAAGGCCCTGAAAGCGCTGAGGTTGACTCTCAAAAAAAAGTCCTGATGGCCAGCGAACAGCACCGTCCCGACGTCGCCGAAAAACGGGCGGCATGGACCGTGAAGCAAGCAGGCCTGGACCCTGAAAAACTCATCTTCCTCGATGAAACATGGGCCAAAACCAACATGACCCGTCCACGCGGTCGAGCATTCAGAGGAAAGCGAGTGATCGATTATGTTCCGCACGGCCACTGGAAAACGACGACATTTCTGGCAGGTCTTCGCACAACCGGCCTGGTGGCGCCGCTGGTCGTCGACGGGGCGATCAATGGCGAAATTTTCGTCGCTTATGTGAAACAGGTTCTGATCAAAGAACTGAAACCGGGGGATATCGTCGTGCTCGATAATCTCTCCAGCCACAAACGGGCAGAGGCACGTGAAGCCATCGAAACTGCCGGCGCTTCGATGTTGTTCCTGCCGCCCTACAGTCCAGATATGAATCCTATCGAGAATGCGTTCTCAAAAATCAAATGGTCACTCAAATCGACGAAAGAGCGAACCTTGGATGCCCTCTGGAAAGCTTGCGGTAAACTGTCAGATCTGTTCCCTGAATCCGAATGTCGCAGGTTCATCAGGCACTCTGGGTACCGCTACTGCTAAGGTAAATGCGCTCTATATCTACGGAAAAATGTAAATCAACAGATAGATGCTGATGGGTTCCTGCGTACAAAATCGGCGTGCGACGGGATTCGCTGAACACAAAGAACTCGTCAAACTCCCGTTTTCTGGCTGGGAAGAAAAATAATCTTTTCCACGTGACTGTCTCGCGACCAAATCTATCGAGGTATGCATAGTTTCGGATTTCAAAGGGAATATTCCTGCCTGTTTCAGGAAACAGGATTCGCCGCAGAGATCCGAGAACAAGAAATGGCACCACATACCATTTCCCATGCCATACATCTTCCATTACACCTGTACCGATGAACGCAGAATCTGATTCACTTGAGATTCCATACTGTTCTTGAATTTTAGGATGCAGTTGATAAAAGTCCTGGCCTAGAGCACGTTGAACAATGGGTAAGTTGTCTTGCATCATTATTGTTACGTACTCCGAATGTGGGCAGATAAGCAAGGTAGCAATGATGAAATTGAGGGGCTACTAATTTTGTGGAAACACAACCTGTTGTCACTTCATCACATTTAACTCACGGTGGCTTCCGCAAGCGGAGAGCCTCCGCCACCCTTTCGCGGCTTGGATGCCACACAGAAAACTCAGGTCCAGATCGCCTCCTCGCCACTCGGCCAGGTGCATCCGTTTGCTGTGTAATTGTGGAGATATGAAATTGTGAGATGATCAGGGCTCAAGCTGACTCATCCGAAACGGATTTTGCTTTCCAGAAACTCAATATCATAACAAAAATAAAAACAGGATACCGGAAGCTACTCCGACAATAAGCAAGTCTGCCCTGTGTCGATGGAGCATGAAATAACTGTGAAGACACCCCAGGATGTATAAGCCAGATAGACCATAAACAGGATGAGTATAACTTTCTTGTATTTTCTCATGTGCACTCGCCAGAAAGAACTTATATTCTGACAGCCATAATATTCGATCAGAACACTTTTATCTGCCACCAGCCTGCGAGGGGAACGAGGAACTGGTTTGATGACCCGTGGGACTCCGGCTGCAGAGATTGAAATCAACGAAGAGCTGGTGCGGCAGTTAATGCGTTCGCAATTCTCACATCTGGCTGATCTTCCTTTGAAGCTGGCCGATCAGGGATGGGATAACATTACCTTTCGACTCGGAAGCCATTTGGCAGTCCGACTGCCACGGCGGCAGATGGCTGCCAGGCTCATTGAGAACGAACAAACTTTTCTGCCAGGGTTGGGCCCCCTGATGCCCATCCCGACCCCAGTGCCAATTCATCTGGGAATGCCAGAAAAAATATTCCCCTGGCGATGGAGTATTGTTCCCTGGCTGGATGGTGAGACTGCAGACGTTTCCCCACCCGCAGCCGCGCAGGCAATCCCATTCGCGCAATTCCTGCTGGCCCTCCATCATCATCCGGGGCCGGAAATCGCTCCTCGAAATGACTTTCGTGGAATACCGCTCATTCAAAAGGCAAAAGTTTTTGAAGAACGTCTCGCCCGTCTCCGCTCCAGAGATGATTTTGCTGGGCTGGTTCTCAGCCGCCTCTGGGGAAATGCAACTTCGACTCCACCAGCGACAACAGCTTGCTGGCTCCATGGCGATTTACATGCCCGGAACGTGGTGGTTTGTAACGGAGAAATCACAGGTGTAATCGACTGGGGCGATCTCACGAGTGGCGATCCGGCAACGGATCTGGCAGCAGTGTGGTCCCTGTTTGAGGAGCCAGAAGCTCGCCGTCTATGCCTGGATCACTATCGAGCGACGCCAGAGGATATCAGTCGGGCCAAAGGCTGGGCATCTTTCTTCGCCGTGGTACTCCTCGAAACCGGCCTGATCGATCATCCTGCTCATGCGGAAATGGGACGGACGATTCTCAACCGGCTTGCGGCAGATGAATGAAAGTAGAACCGCTTAGGGAATCAGGAATGCCAAACCAGTAACGGTGGTCAGCTCGACAATGACGGCCTTGTAGGTCCACTCTGGAACTCGAGGAGCGTATGGAGTCCAGGAGCCCGGGCGAGATTCGCTGAGTTCATACTGCACTGAAGTGGGCGGATCGATTGTCATCAGGCCAGGCAGCAGAGGAGCAGTGGTGAAGAACTGTACTCCCGAAACGAATGGCTGCCAGCCACCGCGTGTGTAGCCGTGCCGCTCGAGGTTTGGCTCCTCGAAATAGAGCGGGGCATGAGTTGTGTTAGGAGCGTTCCAATGTTTGTCCTGACCAGGCCAGCAACGGGAAATGCCCTGGCAATGATGCACTCCGGTGTAAAATGGCTGCTCATCAAATCCTGGTGGAACAGCACCTGGCAAAGGTTCAACTCGCAAACGGACCGCCGCTAAGGGAGCATCATTTTTCCAGCGTGGTCCCGGTTCGCCAGCGGGAACTTCATCTGAAACAAAAGGTCCACAGATGCTGAGTGGCTGCATATGGCCAGTCTGATCGGGTGTGGATTCGTAAAGCAGGGTATTGGCAAAGTGTTGCCGGAGAGCTTCTCCCAGCCAGCGATCCGGTACCGCTCGCCAGAGCAGGGGAGCATCCCGTTGTGCTTTTAAAGCCTGACTGGAATGCAGGCCGCTGGAGAAGTCTCCGAGTGAATCATGACAGAGTTCACGAACGGTTCCACAAGAATCTGCCTCTGAGCAGGCGATACACGAATCTTCTATTCCGGAAGCCGGAATCAGTTCGTCCGCCTTCTGACTGGCGTCTTTTTCGTAGATCGCCTGATCGACTTCAGTGGTAATCACATCCGATTCCGCTACTGCCTGCTGAACAGGAGAAATGACGGTCGGATCTGAAGTCTGTGGAGCTGATTCTGCAGGATTCGGTTCTGGTTCAGGAAATCGTTGCGGATTGGTCAGAATCCAGGGGTGAGTCACCAGCCCTGGATTGCTGCCGGACATCTGCAGCCAGGCCTTGGATTCAAAATCAGGCCGGATTGGCATGATCTTGAGTCCAGAATCCTCGATTCCAACATCATCTGAACCCAGACAGGAGTCTTGTGCCAGAAGCATCAAGACCGCCGGGAAGAGCAGCAGGAGCTGGATCAGGTTGCTGGTCTTCATGGGTTCAGCTATCCCTGGAAGGGAAGGAATCTCGGAAATGCAGGCGCACGAGCCCGCCTGATGTGAAAATCGGAACATCATATTCGTTGATTTGAGACAAAACGAAAAAACCGTCATAAATCTTCTAAACCCCCAGGTTTGCTTTCTCCTGGACTGAACAAATTCGTATCATAGGAGCGGTGGAAAACTGCCTGGAGGGAATTCGCGGGCCCAGCGCGATCGATGCTTGACATCCCTCTCTCACCACCAGAACGATGAAGGATTCGAAACGGAGTTCCGTCTTGCACAGGATGTTGTTGAAAGTCTTCCGTAACCTGTGACAAACATTGAACTTGAGTTGGCCGGCATCCGCAGGTCAAGGCTCTGTTTTCGTAAACCATTCCGTCGAGTTGAGAAACACCTGTCGAGAGGAACCGCTGTGTTGTCACAACTGGTACGAAAATCGAGTGTCCGCTCTCCCCGGCAGGCTCCGCCCGATAAAAGAGCGGGACTTGCAGAGCGGATGCGCGGCTGGCTGAAAGGTTTGACCGGAGTCAGGCCGGGCACTCAGGAATCAGGGTCGACTCGACGTCTGGTACGCCTGCGGACTTTGGCTCTGGAAGATCGTCGCCTGCTGAGTGTGACCGCCACACTTAATGTCGGTGTGCTGGATGTGATGGGGGATGCCGGTTCCGACACGGTCAATGTTCTGATTGACGATGTTGCCCAGACCCTCCGGCTGACAGATGACCTGAGTCAAACCATCCAGATAAATGGCCGCGATGAAATCGGACTGGCGGAACNGACAGATGCCCTGACGTTTGACCTGGGTGAAGGCGACGATCAGATCGTTTTAAGCTTGCTGGATAATATTTCGATTACCGTGGTCGATGACGCTGCAGGAATTGATGCGGTCAGTTTTCAGGGGGCAGCTGGAGTTCAGTCGAGCAATCTCCTGATTGATGCGGAGTCGATTTCACTCAGTTCGACTTTCTCCAGCATGGGTGACATTCAACTCGTCGGTGCGATCACGATTGTGGATGCAGTTGATCTGGATGCGACCGGACAGATTCAACTCGACGGAACAGTCACTGCTGGCAACATGATGTCTTCGCTGAGCCTCAATGCAGCGGGCGATATCCAGATCACAGATACCGTGCTCGATTTGACTTCCCTGATGGTCACAACCGATACGAGTGCACAACTGGGTGATGTTGACTTCTCGACTTCGGCAGGCACACTGGAAGTTCAGGCCCTGACGGACATCATGATCGATGGTAGTATTTCAGGATCCACTGCGGTGGATTTCAGTGCGGGGCAGCAGATCTCGATCACGGGACAGATGACGGCAGCGACTTCTGGAAGTGGCCATCTCTTTCAGGCGGCTGGGACGGACATTTCCCTGGGGAATGAGGTTTCCGGTTTTGATACCGTTTCACTGGATGCCAGCACTGAGTTGACGATCTCAAACGACATTACAGGATTCGTCGATTTTGGATCCACGGGTACTGGCGTCACTCACTTCGATAGCAGCACCGATCATTTACTGGACGGGGGAAGTGTATCAATCGCGGGAGCGGTGCAGGTTTCATCGAACCTGACTGTCAACCTGACCGGAACCGCAAATTTTGGTGATACGACTGCTCAGACAACCGGTTTAATCCTGGAATTGGTAGCCGATCAGATCCTGCTGACTGGACTGGCTGATTTCGATCTGGTCCAGCTGAATGCGATGGCGATTACACCAACGGGAGGAGCCGCTCAGATCTCCGGAACGGTCAGTGGAATTACACAACTGGAAATCACGACCGAAAAGTCGCTCACACTGGGAGGAGCGGTTACCGCTGGCCAGATCCAACTCGATACCGAACTGGTTACGATCAATGAATCGCTGCTCGCTCTGGATCAGCCACTGGTCATCACGACGAATGACCTGGAAATCCAGGGCAATGGTTCGATCAACGGGACACAGGATCTGAACCTGTCAACTCGCGATCAGGCACGGTCGATCGGACTGGGAGGTGATGTCGGTGATATTGTGGCGGATTCTCTGCATTTGACGGAACTGGAAATGCAGGCTATCCAGACAATAGGCCGGGTGACGATTGGCAGTGCCAGTTATACTGGGCAGCTCTCGGTGTATTCGCTGGATTTGACAGGAAACAGTTTTGATCTGCTGCTGCAGGCGGATGCGGGCAGCACCATGACAATCACAGAACAGGTTCTGCTGGGTGCAAACCATTTTGAAATCGATCCTCCGACCGATGTCGTTATTTCTGCCCCCATGATTGCTGCGGGTGCGGGTTCATTCACGATCACCGCTCTGAACAACATCCTGTTTCAGAACACCGGAAGTCTGACCACCAGCTCGGGTGCGATCGAATTGTCGGCAGGGAACGATATCCGATTTGATCAGACAGTTTCTCCCGTCCTGCAGACAGACAGCGGCGCGATCAGCCTTACTGCCGATACGGATAACGATACCAACGGACAGATTGATATTCTGCAGGATTCTGAGTTCAGCACGGCTACGGCACCTGGCTCGATTCTGCTGGCTGGTTCTGTGACATCCACCAGCCTGATGCCAGCTTCTCTGAACATTGTTTCGGCGGGAGATGTGACGGTTGAGCAGTCGGTGACGGTGCTCAATCTGCTCTCGTTTGATGCGGCAGGTACGCTCCTGATTGAAGGAGGGATCAGTGATGTGTCCACTCTGCAGACCAGCAGTAATGGGACAACTGAAATTGACACTGTGTCGATCAGTGTGGGGACCGCTGATTTCGGGAATGCGATGACTGTGCTGCAGGATGTCTCCTTCACCGGGACCGGTGATATCACTTTCCAGCAGGCTTTGTCGGGCAGTGGAATCGAATCTCTGGATCTGACCACCGATGGCAGCGTGAGCTTTGATGGTCCGGTTACAGATCTGGCGTTACTCGATAACGATGCTTTGGTGACAACTACTTTCGGCGGAAATGTTTCGAACACCTCCTCATTGTTGACCAGTTCACGCGGTACCACGGAAATTGATACGGCATCGATCAGTGTCGGGACCGCTGATTTTGGAAATGCGGTCACACTGCTGCAGGATCTTTCCCTCACTGCGAATGGTGATGTCACTTTCCAGCAGGTGTTGTCCGGCATTGGAATCGAGTCCCTGGACATTACAACAGACGGAAATCTGAGCTTTGCAGGTCCTGTCAACGATCTGGCGCTGCTCGATCTTGATGCCTTGGGAGTAGTGACATTCGGAGCCGATCTTTCTGGGATAACCAGTCTGATCATCAGTGCCCGAGGCACAACTGAGATTGATACTGCATCAATCAGCGTAGGGACTGCTGATTTCGGGAACGCGGTCACGTTGCTGCAGGACCTCACATTGATCGCGACGGGTGATGTGTCGTTTCAGATGGCTTTGACAGGGAGCGGTGTGGAATCTCTGGGTATTTCCACTGATGGCAATGTGAACTTTGCGAGTACGATTTCTGATCTGGCCCAACTGGATCTCGATGCCCTGGGGATCACAACATTCGGCGGAAATATTTCCAATGTAAGTTCAGTCTTGACCAGTTCACGTGGCACCACAGATATCGATACCGCCTCAATCAGTGTGGACACAGCTGATTTCGCTAATGCAGTAATACTGCTACAGGATCTGATGCTGACTGCAACTGGCAGCATAACCTTTCAGCAGGCCGTATCGGGCAGCGGCGCAGAGTCGCTGGAAGTGACCACTGATGGCAGTGTGGGCTTTGGGAGTGCCGTTTCCGATTTGACTCTGCTCGATCTGGATGCCCTCGGAGTCGTCACATTCAGTGGTGATCTCTCTGGAATTGCCAGTCTGATGATCAGTAACCGTGGGACCACGGAGTTCGATACCGCATCAATCAGTGTGGGGACCGCTGATTTCGGAAACGCAGTGACGCTGCTGCAGGACCTTTCACTGACCGCGACCAGTGATGTGACCTTTCAGCAGTCTCTGTCAGGCAGTGGAGTGGAATCTCTGGACATCAGCACCGATGGCAGTGTGAACTTTCTAGGAGCGATCGCTGATCTGTTCTTGCTGGACGTGGACGCACTGGGAACAACGACATTTGGAGGAAATATTTCCAATGTCACCTCTTTGATGACCAGTTCGCGTGGTACCACGGAAATTGACACCGCATCGATCAGTGTAGGAACCGCTGAGTTTGGAAATGCAGTCACGCTGCTGCAGGACCTTTCTCTGACCGCGTCCAGTGATATGACATTTCAGCAGACTTTATCTGGCAGTGGTCTGGAGTCGCTTGAGGTTACAACAGATGGCAATCTGAGTTATGCCGGCACGATTTCAGATCTGGCACTACTCGATAATGATGCTCTCGGAACAACAACATTTGGGGGAAATGTTTCCAATATCACCTCGCTCTTAACCAGTTCTCGCGGCTCTACGGAAATAGATACCGCAACGATCAGTGTGGGAACCGTAGATTTTGGAAATGCGGTCATCCTGCTGCAGGACCTGTCTCTGTCGGCAACCGGAGATGTGACCTTTCAGCAGGCATTGTCAGGCAGTGGTGCTGAATCTCTCGACATAACCACTGATGGAAATGTGAACTTTGAGAGCACTGTTTCTGATCTGGCTCTGCTCGATTTAGACGCTCTGGGAATTACGACATTTGGAGGTGATATCTCCAACGTGGCCACTCTGATGACCAGTTCCCGCGGCACTACGGAAATAGATACAGCATCAATCAGCGTGGGAACCACTGATTTTGGAAATGCGGTCACCTTGCTGCAGGACCTGATGCTGACCGCGACGGGCGACATTGCCTTTCAACAGTCGCTATCGGGAAGTGGAATTGAGTCGCTGAGTATCCTGACCGACGGAAATATGAACTTTCTAAACACGGTTTCGGATCTGGCTCTGCTGGATGTGGATGCCCTGGGGACCACAACCTTCAGCGGTGACCTTCCTAATGTTAGCACATTGCAGACCAGTTCTCGTGGCACCACGGAAATTGACACTGCTTCCTTCAGTATTGGAACCGCTGATTTTGGTAATCCTGTCATGCTCCTGCAGGATCTCACACTCACGGCGAGTGGCGATGTCACCTTTCAGCAGACATTGTCTGGCAGTGGAGTGGAATCTTTCAACGTAACGACTGGTGGCAGTGTGAGTTTTCTTGGTATGGTCAGCGATCTGGCAGTGCTGGATCTTGATGCTCTGGGAGTGACAACATTCGGTGGGGATATCTCTGCTGTCGCTGCTATGCAGACCAGTTCACGCGGTACTACAGAAATTGACACCGGCTCAATCAGTGTTGGATCTGCTGATTTCGGCAATGCCGTTACGCTGCTGCAGGATCTGATGCTGACCACAACAGGCGATGTGACTTTCCAGCAGTCTCTGTCAGGCAGTGGTGTGGAAGCCCTGAGTCTCGCTGCAGAAGGCAACGTTCAATTTCTGGGAATGATTTCCGATCTGGCATTGCTGGATCTGGATAACCTTGGCACAACCACATTCGCCGGTGATCTGGCAAATGTGACGACTCTCCAGACCAGTGTCCGGGGCACAACCGAGTTCAATACGGCTGCTGCCAATGTGGGAACCGCTGATTTCGGGAACGCGGTGACTCTGTTGCAGGATCTTTCACTGGTTGCCACTGGTGATGTGACGTTTCAGCAGGCGTTGTCAGGCAGTGGTGCGGAATCGCTGGATGTGACCACCGATGGCAATGTGAACTTTCTGAGCACTGTTTCTGATCTGGCACTGCTGGATGTGGATGCTTTGGGCGGAGCAACATTCGGTGGAGATATTTCTAACGTCACTTCATTGTTGACCAGCTCGCGTGGTACCACTGAAATAGATACCGCGTCGATCAGTGTGGGAACTGCTGATTTCGGAAATGTAGTGACACTGCTCCAGGATCTGACTTTGACCGCGAGTGGTGATGTTACTTTCCAGCAACAGTTGGCCGGCAGTGGATTCGAGTCACTGGATCTCACCACCGATGGCAGTGTGATTTTTGCAGGAATCTCTGACCTGGCTCTCCTTGATCTCGATGCACTTGTCAAATTGACATTTGGTGGTGACATCTCGAATGTCACGAATCTTCTCACCAGCAGTCGCGGAACAACTGAGTTTGATACGGCCAGCGTATCTGTTGGGACTGCCGATTTCGGGAACCCGGCCAGCCTGCTGCAGGATCTATCCTTGACGGCAACTGGCGATATCACTTTCCAGCAATCCGTTTCAGGTAGCGGAGTCGAATCTCTGGATGTGACCACTGATGGCAGCGTGAGCTTTGATGGCTCAGTTTCCGATCTGGCTCTGCTCGATCTTGATGCCTTGGGGACCACGACATTCGGCGGAAATATTTCCAACGTCACTTCTCTGTTGACCAGTTCTCGTGGTACGACTGAAGTTGATACCGCCAGCATTTCGGTAGGAACAGTAGATTTCGCAAACGCGGTCAACTTGCTGCAGGATCTCTCTCTGGCTGCGAACGGAGATGTGACCTTTCAACAGGCACTTTCCGGTAG
>JAGQQT010000350.1 GCA_020426065.1 Planctomycetaceae bacterium
CCGAATCTCGGAGCAGGAACCTCGCTCCGTGAAGCCATCCTGACTGCAAATCGCAGTGCAGTTGCGACGACGATCCGGTTTGCTGCCAACCTGGCATCACAAGTCATCACACTTGGAATAGCAGGGATCGACGAAGATGCCGGGCTTACCGGAGACCTCGATATCACTCAGAACATGACGATCGAAGGACTCTCTCCTGACCAGTTGATTTCGATCGATGGGGCAATGCTCGACCGGGTGTTTGATGTGCATGGTGTGGATTTCACTTTGTCGAATGTCAGCGTGACTGGTGGGACTGCATCTGGTTTTGGTGGCTCTGACGCTGGGGGAGCCGTTCGGAATAATGAAGGCAACCTGATGGTCTCTCATTCCCGCTTCTCGGGGAATGAATCTGGCTTTGGGGGAGCAATTTATAGTTCAGGAAGCGACACCGTCGTCACTATCCGTCATTCCACGATCGATGGCAATCAGGCTTTCGTCGGCGGCGGAATTGCGATGCTCGCTGGAACACTGGAAATCGATTCCAGCACTATTTCGAATAACCGGGCCAGCACTGATGGCGGTGGTCTTCAATCCAGGTCCGCCCTGGTGACCATTCATCAGACGACAATCTCAGGCAACCAGGCTATGGATGGAAACGGTGGAGGGATTTATCTCTTGGGATCAATCGGTGGTTTGACCATCTCGCAGTCGACCATCTTTGGCAACAGCGTGAAAGCGACCCAGACGGGAGGTGGAATCAGCACGAATTTCGATGCCAGGTTGACTCTGAGCGGCTCGATTGTCGGGGGCAATTATGCCGGCACTGTAGACACGCCCAGTGACCTGGATGTTGTCAGTCTGGAAGTGGGCAGCAGTTACAACCTGATTGCCGATGCTGCAACTGCAGGCGGATTGACCGATGGAGTCGATGGCAACTTTGTCGGCGTCGACATCAGCACTGTACTTGATCCAGTTCTTTCTGATAACGGCGGCCCCACTGCCACTCATATGCTGCTGGAAGGAAGTCCGGCGATCAATGTCGGAGATCCTGCTTTAACGGATATCAATCTGGTCGATCAACGCGGCCCAGGTTTCTTCCGTGTCTGGGGAGGCCGTATCGATCTTGGAGCTGTGGAATTATTTCCGCCTCTGACTAACACAATTCTTGTGACGACTGCTGTCGACGAAAACGATGGCAATACCGACCCGGCCCGTGGACAGGGGACTTCCCTGCGTGAAGCGATCATTGCAGCCAATTCAAATTCAGATCAAACCACCATCCTGTTTGATGCCAGCCTGGATGGAACACCGATTGTTTTGACAATAATCGGAAAAGGTGAGAATGCTGCTCTGACCGGTGATCTGGATATTCTTGAGGACACGATCATTCAGGGGAACGGAGTAAACAGCACAATCATTGATGGGAATGATTCCGATCGGATCTTTGAATTGTTTTCCGGTAAGACGCTGCTCATTGATTCTGCCAAGGTCATGAATGGAAACGAAACCAATGGTGGTGCCATTAGCTCAACAGGTGATTTGACCCTACAGAATTCCGTGTTTGAAGGAAATACGGCCTCCACTGGTGGTGTGGTTTATGCTACTACCGGGCAGCTAAATGTGTATGGTAGTTCGTTGACAGGAAACAGTGCAGCGTTTGGTGGGGTGGCCTCTCTCTCTGGCGCTTCCACCACTCTTGTCGTAGACAGCAGTTTCATTTCTGGCAATACAGCCTCTTCGTATGGTGGTGTATTTCGACTCAGCAGTCTAACTTCATCCACCAATAGAATTATCAATTCCACGATTGCGGCCAATGAGTCGGGAGGTCAAGGTGGAGCAATCTACAGCTCCGTATCGAACTTGGTAATTGAGAATTCCACGATTGCGTTCAATGAGTCGGAAAGTCAAGGTGGAGCAATCTACAGCTTTGTCTCAGATTTTAATATCGTGAATTCAACGATTGCGCTCAATCATGCGAGAATAAGTAATACGGGCACGATTGTCTCTGGTGGTGGAATCTACTTGAGTTCGAGTTCTAGTGATTTTCAGATTGACAATTCGGTCATTGCCGGGAACAAATCTTCGACATCTGCATCTCCGGATGACGTCCGAGGGATATTCGAGACTTCCAGTTCCAACAATCTCATTGGAGATCCCAGTACTTCAGGTGGGCTGACCAATGGCGTAAAAGGCAACATCGTCGGTGTGGATGCTGCTGACGTCTTGGAGTCAACTCTGGCGGACAATGGAGGGCCAACGCAGACCCTGGCTCTGTTGCCGGGGAGTGTGGCGATTAATGCCGGGAATCAGGATCTGACTACGTCGCTGACGGATCAGCGTGGTGCCGGGTTTGAACGAGTTGTGGCCGGGCAGGTGGATATCGGAGCGTTTGAGTTTCGGGACTTTGATTTTGGTGATGCTCCCGATTCGTATCAGACACTCGTCGCCAGCGATGGTCCCTGGCATATCGTAACCGGGCCTCAACTGGGAGCGGGAGTTTCGACCGAACTCGATGCTCCAGCAGATAACGGAGCCGACACGTTTGATGATGGCGTGACATTTGGCACTGCTGACCAGGGGAGAATGGCCCAGGTCAGTGTCGAGATTGCTGGCGGAAATGGTCAGGCCCGTGTTTACGGATGGGTCGATTTTAATCAGGATGGCAAGTTCGATGGCGTTGGCGAGCAGATTCTGGATAGTTCAGTTCTGCTGGCCGATGGCTCGCACGACCTCAACTTTGCGGTTCCTGCCGGAGCCGTGGTGGGAGAAACGCAGGCCCGGATTCGAGTCTCTACCGAGCAGGGACTGAGCTGGTCGGGCGGGGCCCGGGATGGTGAAGTGGAAGATCTGCTGGCGACGATTGGCGAATCCAATCTGGTCAATCTGTCGGTCTCAACGACCGAGCAGAGCGAGCATGATCCCATGGAAATTACCGTCACAGCAACGTCCACACTTCCTGTGGTGGGTAATCAGACAGTTGAGCTGAACCTGTCAGGCAGCGCTACGCTCGACAAGGATTATGCCATCAGTGGAATCGTGATCACAATCCTTGATGGCCAGACGACAGGCTCGGTCACGATCACCCTGAAGGAAGATGTACTTCCCGAAGTGGAAGAAGAGATTCAGCTCGAACTGACGAATCCTTCCGCCGGGATAGGAATCGGGTCTGTAAACGTAGCCACAATAACAATCCTCGATGCCACGCTCACACCCAATGGAGCGTTTACGGGGCTGATCGGGTTTGCGAATGGTCAGTTCGAACTCAGTATTCCCGATGAGAATGGAGAGTATGCCGCTCCAAAATTCGCGGCTACTTCTCCGGGATCGGGTATTCTCGACGTGAAATATGGTGACTTCAATGGTGACGGGTTTGAGGATATCGCGGTCTGGCTGGACAATGGGGAATGGCATGTCGGACTGGCTACGGGGCGGGGCAACTTCCTGTTCTCGTACTGGGGCACATGGCGGACCACCGGAGTCAAAGAAGCCCAGGTGGGTGATTTCAACGGCGATGGGAAGGATGATCTGGCTGGGCTGTTTCAGAATACCAACGATGCTCGCAAAGGTCGTTGGTGGGTGAGCGTCTCCGATGGAGAGTCTTTCACGAATGAGCACTGGGGCGACTATGGAAATTACGATGGTATTGCTGCGGTGCTGGTCGGGAATTTCGATGGTGTGAATGGAGATGACCTCGTTGTGGTCGCCACAACGGGGCAGATCTGGATGGCGAAAACAGAATCTAACAGTTTCCGTTATCTGCGTTGCCATCGCTGGAACCTGGGCATCGGTTTTGATTTCATGCAGGCTGGCGATTACAACGGCGATGGAAAAACCGATCTGTTTACTGTGCTGGGGACGGGGCTTAATCGCCTGGTCTTCGTGGCGACATCCCTCGGCCCAACCCTCGGTTTCTCGAATGGATTGTGGTCCACCTGGAAAGTGAACCAGTCTCTCGACCAGGTTCTCACCGGGGACTTCAATGGTGATGGAGCGGATGATGTGATCGGCGTCTTCAATGGCTCGAAACTGTGGCACGGTTACGCCGATGGCGAAAAGTTCCGGATGAAGTACTGGCTGAACTGGTCAGACATTGCCGGAGGGACAACCAACCTGCTGGTGGGCCAGACGAATAATGATCACCTGGCCGATATTCTCGCCCGCACAAACGATGGGCTGTGGCGGACAGCCGAATCGACCGGGACTGGTTTGACAACACGGACTCTGGTGCAGTGGTCGACCAGTACCAGTTGGGATTACGTGGGTGCAGGTGTGTTTTCCCAGCACACCATTCCTACCGCTCAGTCGGTGACGGAGCTCAGCATTGGCTCGAGCAATCCGGAAGAGTCTGCCGGACAGGTCAACGTGGAACGCTGGCAGCCAGCAGCCGAAGAAACTGGTTCTCCGGCTGCTCCTGTTTCGACAGGTTCAGCTGCGACCACAGATTCAGCCGGAGTGGAGGGAACTGAATCCGAATTTGAACTCTTCGGAGACGAGAGTTTGCTGAACCTGCTGTTCCGTGCCTGAGACGACTCAGAAAAGCAAAACCGATTACTCGCCTGATTTGTTCCGGGCGAGTGCATCGGTTTCAGCCAGTTTGAACCGCGTGCTGACAACGGAATGCTTTTCCGGACCGGGCTGATACTTGATGTAAGTTGTGGCAACAATTGTTCCATCGGGAAGCAGTTCCATCCCGGGATAACCACAATCGGAAACCCGCTGAGCATGACTGTGGAGCAGTTTGATGCGGTAGTCACCTGGTTGGGATTTGCTGATGTCTTCGTATTTGCCCACCCAGGCCACAAAATGACCGCGGGTCGGGCTGTTGATTGCCTGATCGCGAAAGGCAATCACGAGTCGGCCATCTGGTGCATAGACACCCATGTGGCGATCTCCGGTAAGTCCCCACGGAGTGTCCCGCGGCTCGCTCCAGCTCTGCCCTTCATCCTGGCTGAACATCATCAGGCTGCGGCTCT
>JAGQQT010000351.1 GCA_020426065.1 Planctomycetaceae bacterium
TGCCGGTCTGCAGCTGCAGTTCAATCCTCGCATCAAAGTCCGAACGGTATTCGGTGAGGGAGAACTGACCCAGATCGGAATGCTGGTCTCACGGCTGCGTTGTGCAGGGATTGTGTATCAGGTCAGAAACCGCCACATCCACAAAGCTTTTCTGGATGGCGCTGAAATCGCCGCTTCACACCTGGTGAATACAACAGCAGGTGGGACAGAAAGTCCCACCTGATACTGTTGGATGCGAGTGTAGATCAAGACGGATACTATCCGGCGATTTCCAGTCCCTGGGCTTCGTACTGATTCAGCTTGTTGTATAGCGTTTTCAGGGCAATGCCGAGTTCGCGAGCGGTTTGTGGTTTGTCGCCACCGTTTCGTTCGAGACTCGCGAGAATGACTTCCTGCTCCACCTGACGCAGCGTCTTGATTTCCTCTTCCTGTTGAGGAGCAACTGCTTCTGGCACTGGTGCAGGAATTGGTTGAGGGGGCAACTGCACAGTCACCCGATTGGTCACGCTGGTAGGAAGATGCTCTGGTTGAACCGTTTGACCACCGGAGAGAATGACCGAGTATTCGATCGCATTGGCCAGTTCCCGGACATTTCCTGTCCAGACATGGGCTTTCAGCAGTTCGATGGTGGCGGGGGCAAAGAAGGCTTCAGTCACTCCTGACTTCTTCAGATATCGTTCCGCCAGACTGAGTGCGATTTTGGGAATGTCATCCCTGCGTTCGCGCAGTGGTGGAAGTTTGATCTGGAATGTGTTGACGCGGAAGAAGAGGTCTTCACGGAAAGTCCCGGACGCGACCATTTCTTCCAGGTTGCGGTTCGTGGCACAGACGATCCGGACATCGACGTGAAAGGCTTCATTCTCGCCGACGCGTCGGACTTCGCCCGATTCCAGGAAGCGGAGCAGCTTGACCTGCATATTTTTATCAAGCTCACCCAGTTCGTCCAGGAAGAGGGTTCCTCCGTTGGCAACTTCAAAGAGGCCCTTGCGTGGAGTATCAGCTCCCGTAAAGGCACCTTTGCGATGGCCGAAGAATTCGCTTTCCACCAGGTTTTCCGGGAGAGCACCGCAGTTGACAGCCACGAAAGGCATCGTAGATCGATTACTTTCTTCATGGATCCGTCGAGCGACCAATTCCTTACCGGTACCTGTTTCACCCAGCACCAGGACAGCGGAATCGGTGGGGGCAACCTTGGAGATCATGGATTTAACCTGTTGCATGGGAGGCGTGGAGCCAATCATGCGGCAGGAACCTTCAACAGCTTTGAGACGGGTTTCGAGAGCGATGTTTTTATTCGTAAGGGCCCGCTTTTCAGCGACCCGTTTCAGCACGTTGGCAATCGTGACCAGCTTGCAGGGTTTGGGGATAAAATCATAGGCCCCTTTACGGATCGCCTGGATGGCGGCTTCCATACTGCCGTGGCCGGTGCTGATGATGATTTCGGTTTCCGGAGAAACTTTCTTGATATGGTCGACGACATCCCAGCCGCTCAGTCCGGGCATCCGCAGATCGATGATGGCAGCATCGAAGGTATGCTTCTCGAGGGCTTTCATGGCCGATTCGCCATCTTCGCAAATCGTTGTATCGTGACCCATGCGGGGCAGTTCGAGTTTCATGACATCCCGAATGGGGGCTTCATCGTCCACGAACAGGACACGAAGTTTGGCAGCGGAAGGCGAATTCAATGTCTACTCCTTGACACCTACTATTCATCGAAGGCGAACGCCGTATTCGTCCTTGAATACGCGGAGGATATTCGAATGTGAATTTGGGATATTTGAATATCGATCGCAGTGACGTTCGATTCCTGAGGCGGGTTGATAACAGATTTGAGAAATGGGAGCAATTCGAATTTTTGTAGAAAAAATGTTCAATTTTCCTGTGGCAAATGCCGAGGAAAACCCCCTGTTTTCAAGACTGGACGGCTGACAGGGCTTGTCAGAAAGCCAGTGTTCAGCTTGTCAATAACTTGTGTAAAACCCAGAGATTTCCAAAAGGAAACCTGTTCTGGCAGGGGAACACTGGTGAATCCTGTGATTTCAGGTTTTCCTGCCAGGTTGCTGAGTGTCGGAAAGTTTTGCTGTTGCTCATCATCCAGACTCTCCAGATCAATGAAGATCCTTGAGTAATGATGGTCCAGGAGATTCTGCATGAAGACAAGGGGATTTGAGAGGCTGCAGATGTCCTGATTAGCCGGGAAAAACGAGCGCCAGGCTTCGAGGAGAGAATGATCCAGGCTGAACAGCAGCAGGGAACTTGCAGAAATCTGCGGGTTCGGGCTCCTGGAAAAGCGGGTTTCAGCGATTTCTTCATAGCTGGCGGTGAGTGGCAGTGGGCTGGTTCCGTCCTGATATTCGTGCCATTCCTGCTGAACCCGTTGTTCAAGTGCCGCCAGAGAAGTCTGGCAGCTCAGAGGCCACAAGGTGCGGGTTCGGGCATCACTCTGGCAATATTCACTGAGAACAATGAGGATTCGACTGAGCGGAAAGGAGTTTCTCAGTGAGCGGAAATCTGCCTGGCAGTATTGATCGCTGTATTGCTGGTACAGGCAGATTAACCACGGATGTGGTCCCGTCAGCCATGCAGAAATCATGTGGTTGATGTGATCGGCTTCTCGAATCACACCATCTGTCCAGGCATCGGCCAGGGCCAGCTTTTCATGGCTCCTGCGTGCACCCACTGAAGCCAGCCAGCTGGGAGCAATCATCCGATCGCTTTCGGGGCGTAGAAGCCTCACATGATTCGACATCCGTTAGCCTTCCGATTTCTGCTTCTCCAGTGGTGCACTCTTCAGAATTCAGTCTTTGACACTAAGAAATCGTAACGGCTTTGGTGTGCCCGGGATACGTCAATCATTTTTGACAGGCTGGCAGGGCAGCAGAGTCTCTGGCCATGAAATGTCTGACCACCTTTTGACTTTTTCCCGGAAAATCTGAGGAATTGTCAGTTTTCTCTCACGTAATTTCTACCTCAATAGCAATTGAGAGAAACTTGCAAAAAATGCCGGCGGTGAACCCATTGTAAATTATTCTTGTTTCGTAAGTGCCTTTCCAGCAGTGAGATACGGAAAGGCCTTGTTTTCTTTTTGATGTTTGGCACGCTTCGTGCAAATGACTCTTCCAGACTTAACGAGGCAAGCGGATTTCAGGACAAGGCAAACTTTAACGAACACGGTCACCAACTCCAGCTTGAGACACTGGAATTCATGACACCCGCCGGAAACCTGAGCCGCTCAGCAAAAGACGAGAGATGAACTTTCTGGTCAAGGACGTGAGACACCCAAGACCAGCAACATTCGAAAGGAGACGAGAGATGTTTAACAAGTTCAAAACTAACTGGAAGAAATGGCAACCCAATCTGAAACTGATGGCTCTGTCCACCCTCCTGGTTTGTGGCGTCATGACAACTGGCACCATGGCACAGGAAAAGAAAGCTCAGAACTTTGCCGCTGACTTGAGCCCCAAGGCTGTTCAGCAGCGAATCAGCTATCGGACAAACGATGGCAAGCTGCGTCAGTTTCTTTCTTCGACCAACGATTCACAGCTTCGCAGTCTGTTTCTGGAAATTTCCAATCTGATTGATGAGCGACATGTGGATCCCAACAACTACCAGGAACGAACAAAGCATGCGTTGAATCACATCGCTGCTGCTCTGGAAAACCCTGAGTTTCTGGCAGCCAATAATGTGAAGGCTGATCGGGAAACTCTGGCACGGGCCCAGGCCGAGTTGCGACGGATGGCTGATGAAGCTAACGCTCGTAACGCCATGGAAGCTGCTCAGGCGATGAGCTGGAGCATGTACCAGCTGGCTGGTGGTGTCGGTATCAACCCGACCACAATCGGAATGGAATTCATCCAGGGAAACATTGATTCACTCGACAAATACTCTGCTTTCAATCCGGATGTTCAGGCTTCCGCACCACGGGCTGATCTGAAATCACGGGAAGAACTGGTGGGGATTGGAGTTGAGATGAAACAACACGAACAGGGAGCTGTTGTTGTGCGACCTGTTCAGGGATCACCTGCCGAACAGGCTGGTGTGAAACGGGGAGATGTGATTCGCAGTATCAATGGCACCACCACCGAAAACAAATCACTGAAAGAAATTGCTGATCTGATTTCGGGTCCTCAGGGATCTCCAGTCCTGCTGCAGATCCTGCGGGAAGAACAGGTGCAGATGATTCATGTGACACGAGGAAAACTGGTGCTGGAATCTGTTTCTGAAGCTCGGATTCTGGAAGGAACGAATGGAACCGGATACATCCGTATCGATCAGTTTGCTGATCAGACCGCTAATCAACTGGAAGCTGCTTTGTGGAAACTGCACAATGCCGGAATGAAAGACCTGATTATCGATCTGCGAGGAAATCCAGGAGGTTTGTTAAACATCTGCATCGAAATGTGCGATAAATTCTTGCCTCAGGGAACAATCGTTTCGACCAAAGGACGGAACTACTCAGACAACACAAGTTCAGCTGCCAAGTTCTCCAAAACCTGGAAAGTTCCAATGGTGGTTCTGGTTGATGAAGGATCTGCTTCTGCCAGCGAAATCTTCGCCGCAGCAATGCAGGATCATGGACGGGCAATCATCGTCGGACGTCGCAGCTACGGAAAAGGAACGGTTCAGACTCATCTGCCCCTCCGTACCGTGGCTGGAAACCTGAAACTGACAACTGCCAAATTCTACTCTCCAAACGGACGGGAAATGGCGGGAGCAGGGGTGACCCCAGATGTGGTTGTGGAAAAACCTGAAACCTTCTCAGTGATTGACACCGATATCGCGAAGGCTCTGGAACTGATCTCAAAAGGACAGGCACAGGACTTTGTGAATCAAATGACGAAAAAACGATTGCCGACCAGCTGACACCTCTGATTGACAACCTGGCACTCGTTCGACCCCGGCGACCGCAAATCGGTCTCCGGGGTTTTTGTTTTGATATGGAGAGACTCAT
>JAGQQT010000352.1 GCA_020426065.1 Planctomycetaceae bacterium
GCTTACTCTGGATAACACCCGAATCTATGAGAACTACACCACCACCGGTGGTGGTGGCTTGAGCATTTTTCTGGGATCAGTCGTTTCAATTACTGACACGACAATTGAAGACAACGGCGCGAATGGTGGCGGCGGAGGAATTTTCTCCCGTGGCCAGATCACGATGACCAACTCAATTCTTCAGGGAAATGTAGCGGGAGCCGACGGGGGAGGCATTCTTCAAAATGAGAACGGTGTGTTTAACACGGAATTGAGCAGGATCTCGGGGAATATCGCGACGGGACAGGGTGGGGCAATTTATACCAAAACTTCCGGAACTGTGAATTTGAAAACGACAACGGTTTCCGGAAACGATGCCACCCGTGGAGCCGGGCTGTATAGCCAGGGAAACATTGTGATCCGAGACTCGACGTTCTTTGGAAATGACGCCAGCCAATCTGGAGGAGGACTTATACTGGTCTCCGGCACTGCGAAGCTCATTAACTCCACCATTTCCGGCAACACCGCAAATTTTGGCGGAGGAATTTATAACGACACTGCAACCGTCACGACTCGAAACGTCACGATCGCGAATAACGCAGTTTACAACAACGGCGGTGGGATCGCTCTTGCTCAAAGTATCTCAGGTGACAATTTCACCTTGTATAACACAATCGTCGCTGGCAATCTGGGAATGGGTTCTGTCCCCAGCGATATTCAGGGGGATGATGTTCATGCCGCTTCTGCAAATAACATCATTGGAGATATATCTTCGACAGGTGGACTACTCAATTTGCAAAATGGGAACAAGATTGGGTTTGCATTATCATCGATAATCGAACCCACGTTAGCGGACAATGGTGGGGCAACGCTCACACACGCAACCGTGTTGTCTTCTGTTGCGATTGACGCAGGTAATAACTCACAGGCACTTGATGAAAACAATGCACTACTTACAACTGATCAACGAGGGCAAGTACGCCGTAAGTCAGATGTAGTTGATGTTGGGGCGTTTGAAGGAACACAAACGGACATCACGGTTACGACACCAAATGATGTCGTCAATCAGTTTGATGGTCTGGTCAGCCTGCGGGAAGCAATCATCGCGGCCAATGGCGATGCACACTCGAATACGATCCATTTCAATGCAGCGCTTGATGGTGTGCCAATCATTTTGACAATTTTGGGGACCGGGGAAGACGAATCACTTTCGGGCGATCTCGATGTGACTTCCGATATTACCATCATGGGTAATGGGCGGACGAATACGATTATCGATGGCGGTGCGGATATCGACGGTATTGCCAACACTCCCGGAATCGGCGAAGCCGTAATTCATGTGCTCAGCGGGGCAGACTTACATGTGGAGCAGGTAAAAATCACAGGAGGCAACAGGCTCGCCTCGTCCGGGGATGTTAACGGCGGTGGAATTTATAGCAAGGGAGATACTCTGACGATCATCAATTCCGAAATTTCGGAAAACCTTGGATCTAGGGGGGGAGGAGTTTCTGCTAACGGAAATCTTACTGTAGATAACTCTACAATTTCTTATAACACAGCTCATACCGGAGGAGGAATTCATACCAGCGGAAATTCGACGGTACTTGACTCAGCAATTTTTCACAACGTGTCCTCGGGAATTGGCGGTGGAATCTACTCGAACAACTTTAACACAATTGAAATCCGAAAGTCGAACATTTCAGACAATATGGCCGGTACTAACGGTGGAGGCATTTCGTTTAAATTTGGTCTAATCATTGATTCGACCATCTCCGGGAACATAGCTCAATCAAGTATTGGCGGTGTGAGCGTGTTGGGAGTAGATGCCGATGTGACCATTATTAACTCGACCATCTCCGGGAATTCCGCTAACTTCAGCGCTGGTGGTATTGGCCTGATCGCGATAGGCCAACAGAATTT
This sequence comes from Planctomycetaceae bacterium, assembly GCA_020426065.1. Taxonomy (GTDB): domain Bacteria; phylum Planctomycetota; class Planctomycetia; order Planctomycetales; family Planctomycetaceae; genus Rubinisphaera. Next base: position 1,900 of record JAGQQT010000352.1, read on the forward strand.
ACAACTCGTCAACAGCACGATCTACGGCAACATTGCAAATACTGGAGGAGGAATTCATCTGTCATCAGGGTCCGTCATGACGATGGATAATTCCATTATCGCGGGAACTGAGGGAGGAGCTGATCTTCAAACTTCTGTAGGTGCTGTACTGACAGGGACCCATAACCTGATCGAAGATGGCCTGAATCTGGGGAGTCTGACAAATACGATCACGGGGAGCCCAATGTTGGGGCAACTAGCGGATAACGGAGGCCCAACGTTCACCCATGCACCGAAGCCAAACTCTCCAGTCCTGAACAGTGGTAATAATACGAAAGCTGTTGACGAGAACTTGGTCGCGCTGGCGAACGACCAACGCGGCAGTGGATTTGCTCGGATTATTACACGCGTTGACATCGGAGCATTCGAAGGCTTCATTGATCCGTATTCATCCATCGTCGGATTCACGAATGGCAACTGGTGGCTGACTGCTGCTGATGGTTTGGGTGTTTACGATACCTCTGTTGCTGCTTCTGGGCCTGCCAGCAGTTTCAAAAAGGTGCTTTCTGGAGACTTCAACGGCGATGGCGTCGATGACCTCGCCTGCTGGCTCAATAATGGAGACTGGCGAGTTGGTTTAGCAGATGGTAACGGCAACTTCACGTTCAGCACATGGACGAACTGGACGCATCCTGACATCAAAGAAATTCATGTCGGCGATTTCAATGATGATGGGCTCGACGACATCATTGGACTATTCAAACTCCCGACGAATAACCGTGGCCGCTGGTGGGTTGGGATGTCCAATGGAACTCAATTCCTGAACCGCGACTGGGGCGATTTCGGGAACTACACAGGGATCGCAGAAGTACTGGTCGGCAATTTTGACGGGGTCAAAGGAGACGACCTGTCAATCATCACCGCCTCTGGTAATGTCTTCATGGTGAAGACCTCCAATACTCAGTTCCAGTACCTGTTCTCACACAACTGGAACATCAACAACGGGTTCAACTTCGTCCAGGCAGGCGATTTCAATGGCGATGGCCGGGATGACATCGTCGCTGTCTTTGGTACTACATCTAATCGAAGCATTTTTGCTGCCAAGTCGACCGGACCCGCTACCGGATTTGCCAGCCTCAAGTTTGCCGACATCACTGCTTCACAGTCATTTGATTCTCTTGTCATTGGAGATTTCAACGGCGATGGCAAAGACGACGTCGCCGCTCGTCTCAATACGACTAAGTGGTGGGTTGGCTTGACCGGCACGAACGTCTTCAATTTCAGTTTCTGGACAACCTGGTCGTTTGCGACCAATGGGATCAGCGATGTTCATGTCGGAAGCACGAACCGAGATGCGATGAGTGATATTCTCGGTCGAGCGGCGGACGGTAACTGGTACACCGCAGAATCGAATGGAACCACCTTCAATAATCGGGTGATTGATGCCTGGTCCAGCACTGCCACATGGCAGTACGTGCAGGGAGGCGCAGATTTCAATCAACCCGCTGCAGAAACTGTAGCTGTGCCACCACCGCTCGAAAAGAAGCCGTTACAAACGGTTGCTGACTTGACGAAACGCTACGGGGGAGTTGAAACTCAGGCAGATTCTGTTTTGTCTGGAAGTGTTGAGAAAGAACCGAACAAATCTCCCCTCGTCCATCAGGATCCGGTTAACTACGAACTGTTTGCTGCACCTTCACTGCTGGAATATCTTGATCAGAGCTTTTGTGATCACAACTGAGGAACCGGCAGTTCAATTCTCTCAGGCAGTAAGAACGATCAGTAACTCATAATGATCTCCAAATAGATAGACGGTTGCCATGAGATGCAAAGATGTCTTTGTTGCCGGGATTCTGTTCTTCTGCATTGCTGGCATTTGTCGGTCAGAGAGTATTCAACCAGGTTCCTGGACTCAACCGGTGCCGGGAATGCCTCAACTCTATCGGCACTCTGAAACCTGCAACACCTACCTGCTGAAAGCCGGAGAGAAGGCGTTACTGTTTGATTGTGGAGCGGGAGTCACTGAGGAAACATTGAAACAGGCCGGAGTTTTGCAGGTCGATTGGGTTCTGATTACCGCTCATCATCGGGAAAACGTCCAGGGACTTCCAGAAATCCATTTCGATGGAATGAGAGTGGCCGCCTCAGCTGTCGAGCGGGACATTCTTGAGCACCCCACCAACTTCAGAAAATGGGATCCCAAACTTTCTGACAAGTACACTGTGTACGGAGCCAGTTACGCTCGACCTCCACAGAAGCCCATACAGGTTGATCTGGTACTGGAAGACAAAAGTCCGTTTGAATGGGAGGGATACCAGATCGAATGCCTTTCCACGCCAGGCCACTCACCGGGCGGAATGACATACCTGTTGCGAGCGGAGGGGAAAACGGTCGCGATTGTTGGCGGCCTGATTCACGATGGCTCCAAAATGGCAACCTGGTACGATTCCGAATGGGACTATGGATTTGCGGTCGGGCTGGATACGTTGCTGGAATCAGTCAGTAAAATCTCGGAGCAGAAACTTGATGGCATGCTGCCAGATCAGGGAGCATGCATTCTCAACCCTGCTGAACAGCTAGAAGCTTTCGAATCCAGACTTGTGCAGTTTCGCGCGGAGTATGTGCGTGGCTATCCCGTCTTTGATAACGATGTCGCGAAGAGAGATCCCCTTTCTCAGCCAACAGCCGTGAAACATCTTCGGCAGGTGACACCTCACCTTTACAAGCTGAGTCACGATTTTCTGGGGCGGAATTTTGCGATCATCATTTCAGACAATGGACGTGGTCTGGTTCTGGACTGTGGTCTGTTCCCCAAAGATATTCTCGATGAAATCATCCTGGGGATGCAGGAGCATCTGGGGCTGAAACGAATCGATGCCTTCTGGATTTCTCACATGCACGGAGACCATTTTCTGCTTGGTCCTCGTTTGAAAGAAAAATATGGAGCACAGGCCTGGACGATGGAGTCTGTGGTTGATCGATGTGAGAATCCGCGGGCCTATGACTATGCCGCGATGGTCT
>JAGQQT010000353.1 GCA_020426065.1 Planctomycetaceae bacterium
ACCGTCTTCGGAAGAATGTTTGGGCTGTTTGAGGATATGGCTCCGCGGGGAATTCCCCTGGGAATCGGAGTGATCAAAATCCCCCTGCCCTTCGGGAAAACCCTGATGACCGGCTCCCTGACACTGTCCCTGCTCATTCTGCCGATTGTGATCATCGCCAGTCAGGAAGCACTTCGTTCGGTTCCTCAATCAATCCGCCATGCCTCGCTCGCTCTCGGTGCAACCAAATGGCAGACGATCTGGCATCAGGTTCTGCCGGCTTCCCTGCCTGGCATTATGACAGGAGTGATTCTGGCTCTATCCCGCGCGATAGGCGAAACCGCCCCATTGATTGTGATCGGAGCGGCAACGTATATTCGATTTAACCCTGGAGGAATGGAACGGGCGCTCGATTATGTCATGCGCCCACAGACTCTACTGGATGTTCCTTCCTCTCAGTTTACCGCCATGCCGTTACAGATTTATGAATGGGTTTCCCATCAACCCAATCCGGAATTCAAGAATGTCGCAGCAGCAGCTATCGTGGTTCTGCTGATCATCCTGTTGTTGATGAACGGACTGGCGGTTTATATCCGTAATCATTTTTCCAAGAGACTCAACTGGTAACTGAAGGCTCTTTCTCTCCATCGTAAGCGGGAAAGAGTATTCTACTGTTCGGGAACCAGTCGTCCTTCAGGCATCAGATCATGGTCCGGTGCCAATCAAGTGGATCCAATCTGATGGAATTAAAGACTTTCGAGAACCTGCTGCAGAATCGGGAAAAATCCGATGGCTCCGCCGCACCCGCAACCGGGGAACATGGCAAGCCGAAGCAGAATCAGATCAAAGTCGAAACACGCAGTCTCAACTTTTTTTATGGTCCACTCCAGGCACTGTTCGGCATTTCGATGGCGATGCCTGAAAAGTCGGTCACCGCTCTGATTGGTCCTTCCGGCTGCGGGAAAAGTACCTACCTGCGAACCATCAACCGGATGAATGATATTGTCGAAGGAACCCGGATTGAGGGGGATGTGCTGGTCGACAGTGAAGATATCTATTCGCGTCAGGTGGATGTGGTGGAGCTTCGAAAAAAAGTCGGCATGGTTTTTCAGAAGTCCAACCCCTTTCCCAAGTCCATTTTTGACAACATCGCCTTTGGCCCCCGGTTGTCAGGAATCAAGAATCGGCGTCAGCTGGAAGAAATCGTCACCCGCTCCCTGCAGCAGGCTGCCTTGTGGGATGAAGTGAAAGACCGGCTCAATGCCTCCGCCCTGGCCCTGTCTGGTGGACAGCAACAGCGGTTGTGCATTGCCCGAACCCTGGCTACCAGTCCCGACGTTATTTTAATGGACGAACCGGCCTCCGCACTGGATCCGGCTTCGACCTCGCGGATTGAAGATCTGATTTTCGAGTTGAAAAAAGACTATACGATCATCATTGTGACCCATAACATGCAACAGGCTGCACGTGTCAGCGATTGCACGGCCTTTTTCTTTCAGGGACGATTGATTGAATTTGGCCAGACAAAGTCCCTGTTCACCACGCCTCGTCAGAAACAGACCGAAGACTATATCACGGGACGCTTCGGTTAATCCCTGGCGGCAACACCAACCTTTTCATCTGGAAGTGGAAACAGATGTCAGTTCATCTCATCCGGGATTTGGATCATCTTCATAGTTCCTTAATCACAATGTGTACGATGGTGGAGGAACTGATCCACGCCGCTGTCGATACTCTGTCGAAACCCGATGCCCCCATGGCAAAGGAACTGGCTGAGCGGGACCAGGATATCGATGAGTATGACGTTCAGATTCAGGAAGAATGCCTGAAAATTCTGGCGTTGCACCAACCAGTGGCAACCGATTTGCGAAGACTGACTGCCGTCATGAAAATTGCTGGAGAACTGGAACGCGTAGCCGATCTGGCTGTGCACATTGCCGAGCGTGCCAGTTGTCTGAAATCGAATCCGCCACTGCCGATTCCTGCCCGGGTCCATGCCATGGCTGACAACGCCGTCAACATGCTGCATGAGAGTATCGATGCTTACGTGAACCTGGACACCGCACTCGCCCGCAAAGTCTGCAAACAGGATGATGTGGTGGACGCGCTGAACATTCAGATCATTGATGAGGTGACTGAATTGATGACGTCCTCACCCAGCCTGATTACGCCGGCTTTACACCTGTTTTCCGCCGCCCGACACATTGAACGGGTTGCCGATCACGCCACCAACATTGCCGAAGATGTGGTCTATCTGGTGGAAGGAGAGTTCGTCAGGAATCGTGGGCGATCGGATCAGAAAATCGCCTCCTGAATTCTGCAATCTCGGAAAGCTGCATGAGTCAAAAATCGATTCTGATCATCGAGGATGAGCGTTCGATTGCCGAGCCGCTCGCCTATTCTCTGGAAAAAGATGGTTACCTGGTTTCCATTGCCACTGATGGCCAGGATGGGTTACGAAGAGCCCAGTCTACATTGCCAGATCTAATTCTGCTGGACATCATGCTCCCCGTGATGGATGGACTGGAAGTCTGTCGACAACTGCGGGCCGATTCCCGCACCCGGCACATTCTCATCCTCATGCTGACTGCGAAAAGCGAGGAAGTTGATGAGGTGGTCGGCTTCAGCCTGGGAGCAGATGACTACGTCACCAAGCCGTTCAAGATCAAGCCGCTCACGAGCCGGATCAAGGCGATGCTGCGACGACCGACTGACAAGAATACCAGTCAGGATACCGTGATCTGTCGGGAAGTCGAAGTAGACCGGATGAACCATCGCGTTCTCGTCCAGGGAGAGGAAGTGGGACTCACTCCCACTGAATTCAAGCTGCTCTGGACTCTGATCCGTCAGGCTGGTCGCCCCTTTCGCCGTAACGAACTGATGGATACCGCTCGTGGCGAAGATGCCAACGCACTCGAACGAACCATTGATGTCCATATCCGCTCGCTCAGACAGAAAATGGGTGAGGCCGGCGATCTGGTCGAAACGGTGCGTGGAGTGGGCTATCGCTTCAAGCCGGAATGACCAATTGTTCTATCAGCTTTGCCTGTGCAGCCTGCATTTTGGCGGCACGTCCCAATTCAATGCTCGATCGTCTGCCTGATTTTCAGTAAGATGAAAATCTCGCGTCTCAACTCTTTGCTGGAATCCGGGTGCGATTTCAGAAAAAGAATTGTCTCTGGACGGAAGAGAGGACAGGCAATGAACGAAGCAGACCAACCGGAATCGACTCCGGTAGACCATCGGCTTTATGTGCCCCACAATGAAGGCTGGGATGCCCAGGTGAAAACCAATTCCACCAAGGAATACTGCTATTATCGCAACCCCGGGGAAGAGCATTTCCACCTGCTCGTGATGGGTGAACTCTATCTGCATCGGGGTAACGAAAAGGTCTGCCTGAACTGTGCGGTCCGCCAGGATCTGCTCACAACCGATCGGCTGCATTGGCAACGCTGGAAATGATCCGATAAGCTGACTCACAATCATTCCTCGAATGTGAGCCATCGATCATGAAATCTTTCCGCCTGTCTGCACTGCTGGCCAGTCTGTTTCCGGTGCTGATCCTCTGCCTGTGCAGCTCATCGCTGATAGCGGCTCCTGCGGTGGAGCGGCCGAATATCCTGATGATTTATCTGGATGATTTCGGCTGGAAAGACGCCGGATTCATGGGGTCGGACTTTTTCGAAACTCCGCACCTGGATCAGCTGGCTGCTGGAGGCATGATTTTTACACACGCCTATTCTGGAGCGGCCAACTGTGCTCCGGCTCGGGCCTGCCTGCTTTCCGGTCAATATACTCCCCGGCATCAGGTCTTTAATGTCGGAACCGGTCCCCGTGGGAAAACGGAATATCGTCGTCTGTTGCACGTGCCGGGAGTTGATGTCCTCAATCCGAAAATTACGACCTGGGCCCAGCTGCTGCAGCAGTCAGGCTATCAGACGGCGACCATCGGCAAATGGCATCTCAGCAACGATCCCTTACCCTACGGATTCGATTTCAATATTGCAGGTACCCATTCCGGAAGCCCACCACGTGGCTATTATCCTCCGCACAATGTTCCTGGTCTCGAAAGTGCCCCCAGGGATGAATACCTGACTGATCGCCTCAGTCAGGAAGCCTGCCGGTTTATCGAACAAAATGTCGCAAAACCGTGGATGCTCTACCTGCCGCACTTCGCAGTGCACACTCCACTGGACGCTAAACGGGAACTGGTGGCGAAATATCAAGCCAAGCCCAAGGGGAAACTGCACCATCACGTTGCGATGGCCACCATGATTGAAGCTGTGGATACGGGTGTCGGCCAGATTCTCGAAACCCTCTCTCGGCTCAAGCTGACCGAGAACACGGTCATCATCTTTTATTCCGACAATGGTGGCCTGGCAGGAGTGACGGATATGGATCCGCTGCGAGGTTATAAGGGAACATATTACGAAGGAGGGATTCGGGTTCCGTTTTTCGTGAACTGGCCGGGTGTTGTCACTCCGGGAACAACCTGTGAAATCCCGATCACGGGAGTAGACCTCTATCCGACTCTGTGCGAGATCGGAAAAGTTCAGCAAACCGATCAGGTGTGTGATGGCCTGTCGATAGTCCCGCTGTTGAAGGGTCGATACAACTGGCCGGAACGTCCGCTCTTCTGGCATTTTCCGGCATACCTGCAGGCATCGGGAAAAGTGGAAGGAGCGGAGAGTCGCGATCCACTCTTTCGCAGTCGGCCCTGCAGCGTGGTCCGGCACGGCCCCTGGAAACTCCTGCAGTTCTTCGAAGACCGGGAAGTGGAGCTGTATCATCTGTTCGATGACCCCGGAGAATCCCGCAATCTGGCTGGTAGCCAGCCCGAAATAGCCGAGCAGCTGCTTGCCACACTGGTCACCTGGCAGCAACAGGTGCAGGCCCT
>JAGQQT010000354.1 GCA_020426065.1 Planctomycetaceae bacterium
TATTTCCAGCCGATCATTTCGGAACCCTTGACGGTTCCAAGTTCCTCAAAGCCACCCCGTTCCTTGAAGATCTGGGCGAGAGTTTTCAACTTCGGCACATCGTCCGGCCAGCTCCACTCGGGTCGACCAAAGCCTTCTTTGGATTCCTTGTCGAGCCGTTTGTAGTTGAGGTTGTCTTTGGCAAAGTAATAAATCTGGCCGTCCCGTTTGGTCTGGATTTTGATGTATTCCAGATCAGGATTAACCGCCGCCGCCACGTTGCTGGTCAGTGTCCACGGGGTTGTTGTCCAGATAAGCAGGTTTTCGTTTTCCCGATCAAGCAGCGGGAACCGCACAAACAACGAACGATGCACTGCCAGTTTACGACCATCGGCGATTTCCATCTGGGAATAGGCACTGCCCCCACGGCCCGACCAGGGCATCACATCATGACCACGATAGATTTTTTTCCGGTCGAAACACTTCTTGAGGAACGTCCAGATCGTTTCATTGTTTTCCGTTGAGAAGGTGAAATAGGACCCACCCCAGTCCGGATTGCCCAGCCGGGCGACGATCTGGTGCGGGGTATCTTTGATGCTTTCCCCACGGGCGTTGATGTAGGTGGCGTCTCCTGCCGTCCCGACTACTTCGGCCAGCTTGCGGAGTTCATCGGGATGGTCCCACTCCATCCAGTAACCGAGCCGTTGCGACTGTTCGGTTTGACGGGCCGCGAAATTCAGCACCCGCTTTTTGCAGGTATTGACGAACTGATCAATGCCATACTCCTTGATGGCGGTTTTGGTACCGAGCCCCAGTTCCTTTTCGACTTCAACTTCCACCCACAACCCCTGACAGTCGAAACCGTTCTGATAACGGAGTTCGTGCCCGGTCATGGCGAAGTACCGCTGGAAGGCATCCTTGTAAGTCCGGCCCCAGGCGTGATGCACACCCATCGGATTGTTGGCCGTAATCGGTCCATCCAGAAAGGACCACTTTGGCTTCCCGGCATTCTTCTCCCGCAGCTTGCGGAAAATGGCCGACTGGTCCCAGAAATTCAGGACCGCATGTTCACCACGAATGAAATTGGAATCGGTAACTTTCTGAAACATTCTCTTCCCGACGCTCAAAGCAGACTGCGATAAGCCGGAATGGCACCGGCATGGCCCGCATTGTAGAGGCTTTGTAGCCATCCGTTAATCGAGCCGGGACAGAAGCGCTCCCAGACAGTAAAAAAGGGAGCCAGATCAGTTCCAGCCTTAACCTTTGATGCGGTATTTGGCCAGGTTCAGATCCCGCTGGATATCGGCCTGCACTTCAGTGATCGGGCGATCTCCCCGCACGGTAATGACGAGCTCTTTTCGGCGGAACAGGTTCAGGGCCGGGAGGGTTTTTTCCTCGTAATCGAGCAGTCGTTCCCGGATGGCGGTTTCATGGTCGTCCGGGCGTTTCACCAGATCCCGGCTGCCGCAGGCATCGCAGACTCCGGTCTGCTGCGGGGGATGGGATTTCAGATTGTAGGTCGCATTGCAGTTGGCACAGACCCTGCGGGAAGAAAGCCGCTCCACAATCAGTTCCGAAGGGACATCGATGTAGATGACCGCATCGATATCGTAGCTTTCCAGGAAGAATTCCGCCTGATTCTCATTGCGGGGAAAGCCATCGAGAATGAAGCCGTAGTTCCAGTCGTGCTCCTGAAGCCGGCCTTGAACGATTTTTTCAACAAACTCATCGGGAATGAGCCGGCCCGTACTCATCAAGCGTTTGATGCGGGCAGCCAGCTTGGTGTGGTTCTTGATATTCCAGCGGAGAATGTCGCCGACACTGATGTGAACCAGGTTAAATCGCTGGCACATGATTTCTGATTGCGTTCCTTTTCCGCAGCCAGGCATTCCCATGATCACATACTTATGCATCGACAACTTCCAAATTTTCTCAGGGCGCAAATCCAGGAACTCTCAAAACTGCGACAAATCTCTTACGGGATCATATCGCCCAGACAATTTCCTGATCAACTCCACACCGTTTTTCACCAATCGAGGGTCACTGATGCTTCAGTTCGCCAGCTTCCAGATCTTAGGGCAGTTTCAGAAGGGGAAACGGGGCTGAACCGTGATTGCATTAGTCGTCAGCAGAGAGGATTGGTATGATGAAAACGCTGTATTGCCGATTGAACGACACATACTTCCTGTATGGATAAGGCGGAGGTTCCTGATGAATTCGGTTCGGAAAACCACAGCCACGATTCTGTTCGGATTCGTCCCCTGTGTGGTGATGGTTGTATTTTTGTCGCAGGTGGCCTGGGGGAAAGTTCCACCTGCTCCCACACGGGCCGAATTGACGGAAGCATTGGTCCAGAAAAACTGGACGCTGCTGGACGATGATCAGGTTGCGGTTCGGAACCAGGCCCAGCAGATCCTTTCAAAAGGCGGACTGGAAACGGCTCGCTTCATTGCCGAGAACCATCCCCAAGCCAGTTATGAAGTCCGGATGCGGGGTGTGCAGATCTTCAAGGAGATCATGCTGGAATCCTTGCAGAATCAGGAAGCAGATCTGACTGCTGCTCTCGAAGAGCTGATGCAGCAGATGAGATTACAGGATGAAGAACTGGCTGGTCCCGAATTCGACGACTTCGAAATTGTCCATCAGGTTCTGCTCGACTCGGTCAGTTATCGTCGATTAATCCGCCTGAAGGCGGGGGTCGAATTTCGGGAAATGACCCGGGGAGTTCCTGGAATTACCAATGCTCGCTTCACGGTTTCTGTCCCCAATAACATATTCCTGGGGAAAGACTTTGAAGGGACCGAGGAAGATCTCCCTCACCTGCTGCGTGCATTGCGGCTGGGGGAAAGTTCTTTTGGGGAATCGCGCGGTCTGTTTCACATTGGAGACTGTCCGATTCCGCTGCAGGCCCTGCAGGATCTGGGAGCGGGAATGCCGGGAGTGACCATTGACCATCGAGGCCCCGCTCGCATTGGAATCTCCACACGGCGTCAGGCGTTTGGTAATGATGATACCGACTGGGCGATCGATACCGTTCAACCCGGAACCTCCGCCCGCTACGCAGGCCTGCAATCCAATGACCGGATTGTCAGGATCAATGGGAAGAATGTGGGCAGTTTTGATTCCTTCACAACCGCCCTGGAAGATTACAAGCCGGGCGACGTGGTTACACTGGATGTGCTGCGAAATTTTGCCGAACCCAAAGATCTCATCCTGACACTGGACGAGAACGGCAAGATTGGCATGGAAGTTGATAAAGATTTTGAGCGGTTTACGCTCATCAAGTCCGTTGAACCCGAGAGCGTTGCCGGCAAAGCCGAATTAAGCAATCAATACCGCATCGATCGGGTTGACGGCCGCACTGTTGATGCAGATGGAGTGGATTACTACTCACTGTACATGAGCCAGAAAATGCCGGGAGACAGGGTGTTGATCACCGTCCGCAAATTCGAGCAGGTCGAGCTGGAATTACGCGCCTGGGTCGGAACTTATCGCTGAACCGGTATCAGATCCACTGCGGACTGCAGGCAAACTCTTTCAGCGCTGCCTGAGCCACCACCGCTGGACAGGACCAGACCAGAAAGAACATCGCATCCCGAATAGTCCGCTCCGCAGGATGCCCTTTCACAAACCCGCTCCCTTTGGTCGCGGTAATCCAGGCCTGAGCCGCCCGCAGGACAAGTGAATTGGCACGGGTGCGGAAATCCTGGGCGGTCAGAGACGTGGTCTCGTCCAGCAGGGGATCGATCAACAGTCTCAGCTCTCGTTCCAGCAATGCGGCTTCCGGTTTCAGGTCCGCCCGCTTTTCGGCTTCACGGGCCAGACCTCTGACTGCCCGCAATGCTACTCCCAGTGCAATGGCTGATGTTGTCAGTGAACCGGTTCCCCCTCCACCGGATTTCATGACATCCTTCACTGGACCAGCCACGATTTCCGCCTCAGTCACACGAACCTGCTTTAACTGGCAGCTGCCTGTGGCAGAACCATTCAGTGCCAGCATCTCAACGGTGTTGCCCCAGCAGAAGCCAGGAGTAACAGTGGGGATCAGCGCCAGAATCTGGCGACCATCCTCCAGTTGTCCGCCGGTCACGATCAGATCACTCTGTTGTACACCGGTTACCCAGGGGATATCTCCATCAAACTGATAACCGTCAGCGGTTTCAGTGGCGAGCACTGCGGGTGAATCACAATGCTGACGAGAGGTTGAAAGATGCGAGATTCCCACCGTCGCCCAGACTTTTCCCGAGATCAAATCTGGAAACCAGCGTTCCTGTAGCAGCGGATTGTCTGAAGCGAGCAATCGCTGGACTGCGGCCTGACGCTGGGAATAAACAAAACCGGTGGTCAGGCAGGCAGCGGTGACATCCAGATAAAACCGGGACCAGTCTGTACTGGTACAATCCTGCCCGGAATCTTGAGCGGGAAAGCCCCAGCTGCAGACACCCACTTCGTTCAACAGATTCAGAGAGGCCGATGGCCAGACAGACTGCAGGTCGACCTGAGCGGCATGCTTTTCAATCTGATCGATCAGGCTCAGGCTCAGTTGGCTGTTGAAAGGTTCAGAGTAAATCAAAAGGTTGACCTCTGTGGTGAAAAGCAGAGTTTTTCAGCAGGAAACCTGAAACCTGCCTGCGTTTCTACTGTACGAAACTCCGACGGATTTCGGTATTCTCAGCGATGAATTGCGTTCCGCCCGATTCGAACGTACTCTGCTGTCATGGTTAACCACTGCAAATAGCGTCTCAAACCAGAATTCATCTCCGAGACGTCCCTCCTTTTGATCCGCTGAAAGCCAATTCCATGAAACTGCTGATTCCAATTCTCCTCGCATTAGGGACCGCACTTTGCTGGGGACTATATGGCCCCACCATCCAGAATGCCCGCAGCACGACCGGA
>JAGQQT010000355.1 GCA_020426065.1 Planctomycetaceae bacterium
TCAGCTTCCGGTTCCGGCTCTTCCTTTCCTGTTTGGATCTGTTCCGCTGTGGGGAGTTCGATCCGCAGCGGATCCTGCAAAAACTTGCCGTAAACGACTCCAAACTGAGTGACCAGGTTGGGCTTGGTCATTTGAGTGACAATATTGCGATCAGCTCTCTGTGCAACAAACTGATACTGCCCTTCCATTCCATCCTCAGTGACTGGTTCCAGCTCGATTTTGTCCCAGCCTCTGCTCCAGATCATCGGTGTACTGAGTGGTCGCTCATGTTTAGAGACCAGAGTTCCGGTAAACTCCGGGCCGATATATTCGAACGGCTCTGCCGTCCAGATATCGATCGGAAGGCGTTCCAGGTAATAAGGAACCAGAGCCTTCAACTCGGGTGGATAGGTGTCATGCTCCCGCTGATAGGCCAGCAGAGCCAGTCGCAGTGTCGTCATCCGGTCCTGGTTCTGAATTCTCTCCAGATACAGTTTTTCAAAGTTTTCATAAGACGATGCCTGCAGATCTTTGACAGCCCACGTGGTCGCCAACTGCCGATTGAGGGACCGGATATCATCTGTTCCATAATGGATTTCGTGCATCGGATCAAAGTGAATCAGGGACCAGGGCTCCTGCAGAGGCAGGTTCTGCTCCAGGCAGGCATCCAGTTCTCGGGCGGTCTGTTCCTGTCGACCCTGAAATTTGAGGGCCAGATGCTGTGCCCGGATTTTTTCCGATGGGAAGATTGTGATCCGGGACCACATGATCTGGCCGGACAGATTTTGATAGGCTTCACCGGAGTAGACATCCCGATTCAGGCTGAACAGTTTCGGAAGATACATCCAGAGTAGCTGGTTATCATGCGCCAGTTGATCCAGCACTCGAGTGTGTTGAAGCTGCATGATTTCAGAAAGGGAAGGCAGTTTTTCGAGGCGTTGTTCTGCTTCACGAGCCAGTTCCCGCAAGGTTTGAGGATCGGACTCATGGGCCAGTTCAATCCAGAAATCTCCGCCAAGCAGATAACCTCCGCTCCGATTGATGAAGGGATGGGAATAGATAGGTGAGGCATCACTGTATCGAATAGCCAGATCAAGATTCCAGCTGAGACGCAGCACTTCCGCCGGACTGAGGGGCCCCGGTTCATCGATTCGTGTGTGGTATCGCTCAGGCGTGACGATTCGGTAGAGCTTGTCAAAAACCATCCACTCCAGCTCAGCCCAGGCGTCAAAGTCTCTATCTCGGAGTGGATCGAGTAGCGAGATCAGATCGAGTTGCATCTGTCCGCCCGACTTGTACTGTTTCTGCAACAGGTCAGCGATCTGACGGACCGTTTCTCCATGTGCTTCCAAGTCTTCCTGCAGATACTTTGCATACAGCTGCTGCTCCCGCTGCAGTTTCTGCTCTGCAGTCTTGATCTCACCGAGGCCCACTTCCCCCTGCACAGTCTCCGAAATTTCTCGCTGGATCTTCTGCCAGTTGGGAAGCGAGTTGAGTAACTGAAAGAACTTCTGGGAATACTCCTGATCGGGCGCGGCCAGCAGTTTTTCGGGCTGTTCCAGGCTGGCTTGTTGTTCGACTGTGATATTGGGAATGGAAACCAGGCGGTATCCGAAAAAGCAGGAGATAGAAATGAGAACCGCCACCGGAATTGCCCAGGATTGCAGACGACTCTTTTCCTGCAGGGGAATGTTGCGGATCATCTTGTAGGTCTGAGTGATGACCAGATACACGATCGCCACCAGCAGCGGCAGGAATGTGGCCCACAGCGGAACGGCACTGTAATGCTGCAACTGCATATAACCTGCTACGTAAAGCGACGCGACGAGGGTGAGCACCACTGCCAGAATGACTTGTGGTAACATTGCAACGAGGCACTGACTGATCAGGAAGATCGTCACTGCATAGACCCAGGGATTGCTCCACGAATCAACCAGTTGGGGTATGAAGACTCCCAGAGGACGTTCCAGGCGATAACGATGATCCCAGGAGAGAGCCATGTCTTCCATCGTTGGCAGTGCCAGCAGCAGAATCAGAAAGGTAACCGATCCCCAGATCGCAGTTTTTGTGATCCACATGCGACTGGCCGAGACACCCCGGCAATACCAGAAATGGGCTCGTTCCGGTTGTCTGTCCCGATAATAACTGGCCAGCCCCATCAACAGCGGAACCAGAAACCAGCCCAGTGACGCCGTGCACCACGTCCGATGAGACTGGATTTCTCCCCAGACCAGCAGAATCTGCAACCCCGCCACTCCCAGCCAGATCAGCCAGCCCTGCTGGAATTCAATCCAGAGACACCGTGTGACAAGTCTCCAGGCAGGAGACAGTTCATGGCCCCATTCCATGACCCGGGAAGTCCGCACCTGCCCCTGTGTTGGCCAGGTCCACCCCAGTGTTCTTCCAGAAATCCAGCGGGGAATGGTCATGGCGTTTGCAGCCAGCAGGACTGCCAAAACCAGTGCATTGACCAGCCAGAAACCAGCATCGCCAATGGTCAGTTCCTCCAGCAGAGTCTGGTATCCCAGTGCCTTGGGAATGACCACCATGCCGATAACCAGCAGACTGACAGAACTGATCAGTGTTGCCAGGACATAACGGATCAGGCTGGAGCAGAGTGTCGAGAACAGCAGTGCCTCTACCGCCAGTACCATCCAGACCAGCATTGGCCAGAACACCTCAGTTGAGTTCAGCCAGCGAAACGTATTCCCCAGCAGAAAACTCGTCCACAGGTCCACCACCATCGCCAGGCCCGTCAGAATTATTGTCAGTACAAGCAGCCCGGCCAGAGCCGTCACCATCTTCGCCTGCCAGATGGCTGCGGGCGGAATAGCCAGCCTGCGGAGCAGCAGATCGGTTTTGTATTCCTTCTCGGCGGAAAACATCACCGAACCAGAGGCGACCGCCAGTCCCAGCACAAGCAAGCCTATTACCTGAACGGTTTGACGCGGTTGAGCCTGGCCGCCATCATCCAGCTCACTCCCCACCACCAGAAATCCGCCCAGCACAACCATGAACGCCATCAGCAGCAGAAGGATGATTCCCTCTTTCCACAACAAATGACGAAATGCCTTATTGAATGAAAGTATCATTACCAGTTCCTGAACACCTGAAGGGGACGGGTCTTTTCTGGGTGGAATCAACTCTGGGAAACGGTATCCTGCTCTGCAGTCACTGCCTCATCTGGAGAATCTCGACGGGCCGATTTCAGCATCTGCAGCAGAGTTTCCTCGAGTGAGGGATGGCGAATCTCATAATGAGTCACACCCTGTTCCATCAGACGCTGGTCCAGTTCCTCTTTCGAAATCCCGGTCAGCAGACACTGCTGCTGATGCCCGCTCGATTCCCGATGCAGAATCGTGCCAGGCAGTGAATTGGGATCTACTGGAGAGGACTCGCTGCTGACAATCAGCTCGCAGGTGGACTGCTTGAGATCTTCCAGACGGGACTTCAACGCGAGCCGTCCTTTAATCATGACAACCACCACGTCAGCCACGCGTTCCACTTCACTCACCTGATGACTGGCTAAAAGCACCGTGTTTCCCCGGGCCGCCACATCCACCATGCTTTCCAGAAACTCCCGCCGAATCAGCGGGTCCAGACCGGATGTCGGCTCGTCCAGAATGAGCAGTTCCGGCTCATGAGCCAGTGAAATCGTCAAAGAAACCTTTGCCTGCATCCCTTTGGAGAGAGTTTTCAGCTTCTTGTTGAGTGGGACATCGAAACGTCGCAACTGTTCCCGAAACCTCTCATGGTATCCAGAGGGATAAAATCCCGAGGCAAACCAGCCCAGCTGATCGGCACTCATCCAGTCGTAAAACGAAGGGCGATCGGGCACATAACCGACCCGCTGTCGAATCTCGAGCGATTGCCGGTCGCTGTCCATGCCCAGCACTTTCAATGTTCCGGAATCAGGCTGAATCGATCCCAATAGCAGGTTAATGGCGGTCGTTTTTCCCGCTCCATTATCTCCCAAAAGGGCAATCACCTCACCGGTCCCGCCCGAAAAGCTCACCTGATCGAGTGCCTGCACATCCCGGAATGCCTTGGAAACACTGTTCAACTCAAATACGTGATCGCTCATGGTTTTATTCCTTGTGGTGGCAGATTTGCTTCACCTTGGTTCGAACTTATTTCGACTTCCACAACCGCTGGATTTCCCGCTCCACAATTTTTGTCACTTCTTCCTGCGTCAACTGGCTGAACCGTGCTTCCTGGAGGGCCGACACAATCCGCTCCTGAATCAGCCGGACCCGTTCCTTCTGGCAGATTCGCCTGGCCTCCGCCGTGATCTGCATTCCGGTGCCACGCACGGATTCAATGATGCCTTCCCGCTGCAATTCCCCGTAAGAACGGGCCACGGTATTCGGGTTCACGGCCATTTTCTGTGCCATCTCGCGAACGGATGGCAGCAACTCTCCCGGGAGGTAGGCCTGGTCAGCAATCGCAAATTTGACCTGCCGGCAGACCTGCTCAAAGAGCGGGATTCCATTCTGTGGATCAATGTTGGGAAACATGGCAACTCCATGGACTACTGCTGTACTAGATAGATAGTACACTACAATGGCAAAACAGATCTGTCAATTCTGATTTTTTAATTTTTCGAAATGACTGTGTGCATGCCTCGTCACGGCTTAACTCACCCTCCCGGAGGGAGTGTGTTGGCATTCTCTATGTGATGAGATCAGTCAGCAATCGGGGGCTTCCGCAAGCGGAGCGCCCCCGCCACCCGACAGTTGTCTAGTTAAATTCAACCTGGCAAGCGTTCTCTGCGGGCGCGGCGATCTGAGCGGGTTGTTGATTCTCGCATCATACGCACGAACTGTTTGACACAGAGTGTAATCGCATACATGGTCGCACTGACCAGGACCGCTGCCGCTCCT
>JAGQQT010000356.1 GCA_020426065.1 Planctomycetaceae bacterium
CTCGGTCTTCAGAATATGAGACAGATCAAGTGGAGTCACACCCGTCCCGGGCTTTTCGTGCAATGAAGCCGGAAAGGGCTCGATGGGAACATCCACCAGATCCGGACTGGCCGCCGCCCCGTATTCCCAACTGATGGCTCGCTCCGCCCACACATCATTCCAACTTGCTTCCACAAGACTCATAACAACCTCACCGGGAACAGGGAATCCATTTCGGCACTGTTTGCCACGCCAATCAGTTTAGGTAGTGTCGAAAGCAATTGCGAACCTGCCTGTGCCTGAGGGCACTCGTCACCAGTTTTCGGACCAGTTCTACTCTCCTGTCTGATCATGTACTGGAATATGGTGAGTCTGCATGTGCCCCAGTATTTCATTCAGACCGGCTTTCATGAGAGTTCCAATCGGCACGACCTTGGTTTCGCCGCTCTTCAGCCCGCAGTTGAGATAATAATTCTTGTTCTTCCGCCCACGTCGTCCACTCGTGATTTCGAGTGTGATTGTGGCCTGATTGAGATCGTCATAGCGCAGATGGGCACTATTCTCAGAACCGATACCCCGGCGGACCAGTTCAAACTCATCTGGAGTGACCGTCAGTTTGTCGCCAACCATGCCAAACAGAATGACACAACCAAAAACTCCACCTGCAATGCCAAGAATCCCGTTCAAAATCTTCTTCTTCGTGAACTGGAATAATGCATACACGAATGCGGAGATCACTGCGGCAATATTCAGCAGAATCGAATTCAGATCGACCGTATAAATTGTCGCGTTGCCTTCGACACGGCTGGTGGCACATCCAGCAATCATCAGCAGACAACAAAGAACGATCAGTCGAATCGAGCACTTCAACATCTCACATCTCCGGAAAAGGAAAAATGGCCAGCGTGACAACCAGTCAACACTATGACACATTTGAACATTAATTCCAGCGATAGAAGTGAACCGAAGTTCCCTCATGGATAATCGAACCCTGCCCGTATCGAGACTCAAGCTCCACGCGAGCAATGCCACACATGGTCAGACCATTCAATGCTGTTGACTCTACTTTGTCATCAGCACGGCTGCTTCCCGTTGTCTACCAAGCAATTGATAAAGCGAGATCAATTTCTCTCGAAGATCTACATTATCCGGATCTGTCCGTAACTGATTCACCGCCTCGAGCAGCTCCCTGTTTTTTGTTCGAAAGTAGTCCGCCTGCTCCTGATGTTGATCCGCTTTCCCGGCTTCGCTAGTGCGACGGTATGCCATGGCCAGGACATTATGGCTCTGATAATCCCAGGGCTGACGCTTTAACAATTCTTCAAAACAGAGAATTGCCTCCGCATTCCGTTTGAGGTCAAACAGGATCAGACCACGCAGGTGGAGATAAGTTCCCAGTTCAGCTTGCGAAACATCCTGAATTGCCAGCAGTTGTTCAAGTGCCTGTTCCGTCAGTCCCTGACGCTGCAGAAGCTTGACACGTTTCATACTCAGCGGATGCGAATGGTCTGTGAGTGATTCCAGCTTCTGGATCTGCCGAGACGCTTCATCCAGTTTTCCTTCATCAATCAGAACGTCAACCAGTGCCAGTTCCGCTTCCTGCTTCAGGCGACTTTCTCCCGCACACTGTATGGCTGATCTCAGAGCAGTCTCCGCATCGCCCAACTGTTTTTGCTGATATTGAAAAACTCCTGTTATCAACCAGGCTTCTGCATTTTCCGGATCCAGTTCCAGGAGTTGCTGGCTGGTCAACCAGGCTTCATTTCCTAGACCAAGTTGGCGATTCAGCCGCAGCAATCGCCCCAGGGCCTCCCGGCTCTCACGATCCTGAACCGCAGCACGTTTCAATGCATGAATCGCCAGAGTTGGAAACTGATGTGTAACAGCCTCCTCAGCCAGTTCATAGATCTGATCCCCCGGCAAATCTGCAGTCGGCTGGATCAGACTGAATGCCCCCAACGCTTCATCATAACGCTTCAGTTTCAGCAACATTCTAACCTGGAACAGTTGAGCGTCGGGATAATCGTTGCCTGTTGCATCGACAGCAATGGCGGCCAGGGTTTCTGCCCGTTGCGGGGCACTTACTTCCAGGCTCATGGCTTTGGCATAGTAGCGTTCCGGACTTTCGCTCAGCCTCCAGAGCGTGTAGCCAACTCCCACCACGATAAAACCCGCCAGAATCAAAAATGCTGACCTGCTGCCGATGAACGCAGGAGGTTTCGGGAGGGGCTGTGGATCATCCGACATGTCAATTACTCCGATTGCCGGTTCCCTGTTGCAGAACCTGATAAGTATTCCACATCAGGTTCTCAAATTGATCAGATGATCCATCAGGCCATGTCACCTCGATTCCAGCAGAGTCCAGTCCTTCACTCCCTGCGGGTGGGTAAAACAGAATTCGCTGGTCCGAATGAGAAAGATAACTCCCGCCGCTCAATACCTGTTTTGTCTGCTTTTGATTTTGTAGAGAAAATGTCACGAGAGTCCCGGTCAGATCGGAAATGCCTGCTTTTCTTTTCAGTTCAAGACCAAGCCAATTCCTGGGCACATTTCGGTTTTTCAGAAGACTGGTTGGCCCATCCTGCTCTGTGATCACCAGATCAACGGCCCCATCATTATTGAGATCACCCACAGCCAGTCCGCGACCGGAATGGGGAATCTGAAACCAGGGGCCAGACTCTGAAGTGACATCCTGGAAACGGCCCTGATTGTTCCGGAAAACAAATGCCTTCTGTTGATAGTCACTGTTTCGATGGCGATAAACCAGATGTCCATTCAGCAGGACCAGATCTTCCCATCCATCTGCGTTCAGATCCGAAAACAGGCAGCCAAAACCGACCAAAAGTCTACAGGCACCAGCAAGTCCCAGCCTGGCGGTGGAGTGCACAAACAGGTCATTTCCCTCATTCAGATATACCGAATTGTCTTCAAGCTCGAAATTGGTGACGAACAGATCCATCCGGCCATCATGATTGATATCCGCTGCCGTCACTCCCATGCTGCCCTCTGCACTTCCGTATTCATTTCCGGAAAGGCCAGCCGAAACTCCCATTTCCTGAAAGCCTCCTGTTTCCAGCCCCTTGTAGAAAAAATTACTGGTGACATCATTGGCCACATACAGGTCGATGCGGCCATCCTGATCAAAATCGCCCGAGATTGCCCCCAGGCCTTTTCCATCATTTCTGATTCCATAAGCTTGAGAGGCATCCTGAAAGTGGAAATCGCCCAGATTCAGCAGCAGTCTGTCAGGAGCTGATTGGAACTGACTCGGCAGACACACATCCCGCTTTCCGCTGACAGGATCTGTGCAGACCGGTTGATCTTCCATGGACCAGTCAAGGTATCCGGTGACAAATAAATCGGGTCGACCATCCTGGTTGAAGTCTGCAAAGAGGCTGGCAGTGTGCCAGCCCGACAGCTCAACCCCAAGTTGATCGGTGACGTCCCGAAAAGATTTACCAGCTACATTCTGAAATAATCTCGACCGACCGTAACAGCTGAGAAAAATATCCGGATAACCATCCTGATCCACATCAGCCACGGCAATCCCATGCTGATAATCTATCGGGATATTGAGTCCTGAGGCTTCCGTTACGTTGGTGAACTGGAAATCTCCCTCGTTCTGATACAACTGGCATGGCAGCCCCTGCACTTCTCCGACCGCTGAAATCGTTCCACCACTGGCGCACAACAAATCCAGGTCTCCATCCTGGTCATAATCGAACAGGGCCACTCCGCCTCCCAGGCCTTCAATCATGGTGTATTGCTCAGCCGTCCGACCCGACTGATATTGATGCTGAATTCCCGATCTGGCCGTGATGTCCTCGAAATCATCTCCCGCACTCATATCTGGCAATTCATGACTTCCTTCCAAAGCTGGAAAAGAATCTTTCTCGGGAGGATTGGTATCAGGAGATACCGTGTTCTGAGGTGTGAGCTCTGCCGCTTGGTCAGATTGGCTTTGAGGTTGTGAATCGCAACCAGCAGTTGCAAGAACTGCCATGATCACCAGCATTCCGAACGGCACGACAACTCGCGGTACGCTGAAGCCTTTTTCAAGATGATCATCTAATCGTATTTGCATGAATTGAGAAGGTAGCAGGAAAACAGAAAAGGAGATCAGTTTAGATGTGACGATTGAAAGCAGTTGTTTCATTGAAGAAGGAAGGGAGGCCGATTTATTAATACTCAACCTGGCGTCCTTCCACGATTTTATCGGTTGGATGCAGAATCAGAAGGTCACCCTCCGTAACTCCATCCAGGATTTCCGTTAGCTGACCGCTGCTTTTTCCAATTTTAACCGGCTGCAATCGAGCGTGGGAATCGATCACCTTGAAGACATGCCACTGATCTCCAATCCGAAACAGCGTTCCCACAGGCACACAGACTGCATCAATAACCCGGTCTACGATGATACTCGCCTCGATGCGGAAACCATCACCGAGAGTCGTCCGATCTTCAAATGGACTGGAAAAGTTGGCAATGACATTCACCCGCTGCTCTTCCACTCCTAAAGCAGAGACTTTCAGAAATGCGGATGGTTCAACAACTCGGACTGTCCCCTCCAGAGTTTTCTCGCCTCCCCAGTGGTTGACCAGAACCGTTGCTCCCGGTGTGATTCGGACCGCATCGGTTGAGAGGACATCAATTTCCATTTCCAGATCGTGCGGATCCCCCAGTTCCATCAGTGAGGTTCCAGGTGTCACCACACCCGCGTTTTCTTCAAACACTCGCAGAACCTGGCCCTGAATGGGTGAAGTGATGGTGAGAATTCCACTCTGATCACTCTCGGGATCGCGTGGTCGTGTACGGATCAGGGCTGCTTCGGCCTGTTCCTGTTCGAATCTGGCAACCGCAACAGAGAATTCGGCTGAGCGGAGGTC
>JAGQQT010000357.1 GCA_020426065.1 Planctomycetaceae bacterium
TCCGGTCGTCATTCGACTTTCGGGGCCCGGATTTGCCGATCTCTATCAGATGCAGTCGGTAGCCACAGAGTTGACTTCGTTGCTTAAAACTGAACCTGAAACCTGGGACATCAACGATTCCTGGGGGGCAGCGACGTATCAGGTCTCCGTCGATATCGATGAGGAACGGAGTAAGCTGGCGGGAGTCAGTAACTCTCAGATTGCCCAGATCCTGAATGCCTATTACAGCGGACAGAAACTGACAACCTTCCGCGAAGGTGACCATCAGATTCCGATTTACTTCCGCCTCCGACAAAACCTGAGAGACGATTTATCCGGACTGACCGCCGCTCATGTGGAAGGAGCCAGCGGAAAGATTCCGATTTCCTCAGTGGCCTCCTTCTCGACGCATCGGGTTCCTGCAAAAATCGAGCGTCGGGATATGAATCGGACCATCGAAATCCGCTCACAGGTGGAAACGGGAGCGATGGGAAATGAGATCGTGAAACGGATTCTTGGATCTGCAGAAGTCGCCGGGATTCTCGAAAAACTCCCACCGGGATACCGGATTGAAGCGGGAGGAGCTTTGGAAGAATCTCAGGATGCGAGCGTGCAGATGCTGACTTCCTTCAGTATGTCAATTCTGCTGATCACGCTGCTCCTTGTGATTCAGTACAATGGAATCATCAAGCCGATCATCATTCTGACTACCCTTCCGCTGGCACTCATCGGAGCCTTGCCGGGACTGTACTTCACCGACAATCCGATTGGTTTTATGCCTCAGCTCGGCATCCTTTCGCTGTTTGGCATCGTGCTGAATACCGGCATCATCTTCATCGAATTTGCCGATACCCTCATTCAGGAACGGATGAGTAAGTCCTCCGGAGTCGGCCCGATTGGTGGTTTAACCGTACCGGAATTGCGGCAATGTCTGATTGATGCAGGCAAGTTGCGCATGCTGCCGATCTTTCTGACAACTGCCACAACCGTCGGCGGCTTGTTACCCCTTGCACTGGCGGGTGGGCCACTCTGGGAAGGGATGGCGTGGTGCATGATTTATGGGCTGCTGGTCGCCACGCTGCTCACACTCTTTGTGGTACCGGCTCTGTATGCCATCGTCATTGAATGGGCCAAACGACCATTGTGAGACACATCAGTTGCTTGTGCTTCGGCGATTCCACTGTTTAAGCCAGAGAGGAAACGCATACTCAAGAGCGATAAAAAAACCACTTCAGAGTTGCCCCTGAAGTGGTTTTTTGGTTTTCTTTGAGCTGAGATCAGTTGAGGATCTTCTGCAGACCTTCAACGACAGCTTTGACATCCAGATCTTTGGCGGAAGTGGCAGCGAAGTTGGCCTGAACCACTCCACCTTTGGCCATGATGATGGTCACTTCAGCATTCGGGTTAATCCCGTAATCATCTGGACCATTTTCGAATTCGTTGGGCACAACGAATGGCACATACTTCGCCTGAGCAGCGGAAGCCAGTTTCTCCACGCTGGTTTTAGCGGAAGCCTGATCTTCACCCATGTAATTGACGAAAGCCCGCAGACTGCTGGCTTCGTTTTCTGGAATTGCATGATCAAGTTGTTTGATCAGTTCGACGACTTTTGCATCAGCCGAGCGGGTGAACACCATTACCTGTGGGCGGCGTCCGTTTTTGCAGCGGTAGCAGAGGTTCTTTCCGACTTCTACTCCATCTCCTTCTGCTCCACAAACTTTGGTCACAAAGAATGCGCCAACGTTTTGTCCTGGCTGCAGACCACTTTTGGCTTCTTCTGCAATGACCAGTGATGTTCCCAGTGCCAGTGCCACCGCACCTGCCATAGCCAACAACTGTTTCATCAAATGCTCCTTGAACAAGATGAGTTCCGATCTCACTGACCGGATCGAATGCCAGGATGTCGACACTCGCACACCCCGAGATTGCTGATTATCCCTATTTCGGGGAGCCTGACAAGTATCCGGCCGGATTCTCGTGCCCCAGAAAGGATTCTGTTATCATAAAACTCTGCCCATCTCCCCTTCATTCACAGGATTTCGAAGGGGGAACTGGATCGAACGTCAGAAAGGAACAGATGTTACGCTCCCTGCAACAGCTGACTGGTTTGGCAGTTTTCCTGCTACTCACTTTATTCGCGAACCTGCATGCCAGCGTGGCTGCGCCGCTTCTGCTTGATTCGATTTCGCACCGGTCACCAGTTGGATTGTTGCTGAGTTCGGATGAGAAATGGGCGGTGACGGTTAACCAGTCTTCCCATTCAGTCACACTGGTTGATCTGACAAGCCATTCCTGTGTTGATGAACAGCCTGCTGGAATCGATCCGGTATCACTCTGCTGGATTGAACCGGACAGAACCCTGGCGGTCAGCAGCCGCGTCAGTGGTCAGATTCATCTTTTCAAGTTGGAAGGAAAACAACTTTTCCCAGCAGGTCAGATTGAAGTGGGCTTCGAGCCGATGGGAATTGTTTCCACCAGTGCGGGGCAACTTGGCTATGTCAGTCTGACGGCAACGGGAGAGATTGCCGAAGTCGATTTCACACGCTTGCAGGTCACTCGCAAATTTCCGGTTGGACAATGGCCACGCTGGCTGGCGCTGACAGCTGACGGATCTCGACTGGCGGTTGGCTTGAGTGGTGAAAGTCGGATTGCTGTCGTCGATGTGGCCTCAGGGGAAACGCTGTACAAGGAAAAACTGGTTGGCGGAATTAATCTCGGGCAGATGGAATGCATTGGGGATTATGTCTACTTCCCGTGGATGGTGTATCGTTCCAACCCGATCAATGTCGGGAATATTCAGCGGGGCTGGGTTCTGGCAAGCCGTATTGGCCGTGTCCGTCTGGATGGTCCTGAATATCGGGAAGCCATTTCTCTGGATGTGCCGCGACTGGCGGTAGCGGATCCGCATGGTCTGGCATTTCACTCTGAGCAGAACCGGCTGGTTGTTTCTTCGTCCGGAACGCACGAGTTACTGGTTTATCGTCACCATGATCTCCCTTTTGAGGGAGTTGGTGGGCCAGGAGATCTGATTGATCGAGCGTTGCAGAATGATCGGGAACGCTTCAAACGGATTGAAGTGGGTGGCCGCCCGATGGGAATTCGGTTTGGTTCGCAGAGTGGTCTGCTCTATGTTGCCAATTCGTTGCGTGACAGTCTGCAGATTGTGAATCTCGAATCAGGCCAGATCGTTCAGGAAATCAAAATTGGTACCGCTCCTGAGGAATCTCTGGTACGTCGGGGAGAAGCCATTTTTTATGATGCCCGCTATAGCCTGGACCAATGGTACAGCTGTCACTCCTGCCATCAGGAAGGAGGGACGAATTCCCGGGCCATGGATACCCATAACGATGGCAGTGAACTGACCATGAAAACCGTGCTTCCGTTGCAGGATGTCACCCGTACTGCTCCCTGGACATGGCATGGCTGGCAAACCGGTTTTGATGACGCACTGCAGAAATCATTCACATCAACCATGCAGGGAAGAGCGTTGCAGTCGGAGGAACTGGTCGCAGTCCGCGAGTACCTCGCATCACTCACAGCGTCTCAGAGTCCGTTCCGGAGAGAGGATGGCTCTTTGAGTCCCCTGGCCGAGCAGGGAAAAGAATTGTTTCACTCTTCCCGCACGGGGTGCAGTCAATGCCACTCGGGACCTCATCTGACTGATGGCGAGATTCATGATGTCGGACTGGGAAGTCCGCAGGATGTTTACTCTGGCTATAACACACCCAGCCTGCGTGGCATTTATCGCAAAGTCCGATTCCTCCACGATGGCAGGGCCTCTTCACTGGAAGAAGTCCTGCAGGATTATCATCATCCGGAAGTCCTCAACGGAGGAGCGAAACTTTCTGAAACGGAAATCGAGCAGATTGTTGCCTATCTCAAATCGCTGTGATGAGGACCAGTAGAACATTCCTGGAAATCTTCACAAATATCACTGCCCAAACAAAGTGAAATCAATGCGCCTTCTTATCATTCCATTTCTCTGTCTGCTGACGTTTTCACCATTGAACATCTCTGCAAATGCAGCAGATCGACCGGATGTTCTGATCGCGGATTTTGAACAGCCGACTTATGGGGACTGGACTGTTGAAGGGGAAGCGTTTGGAACCGGTCCTGCTCAGGGGACTCTGCCCGGTCAGATGCATGTGGGGGGGTATCATGGAAAAGGGCTGGTCAATTCTTTCAAAAACGGGGACCGCACGACCGGGAAACTGACATCCCCGGAATTCAAGTTGCAGCGTCCCTGGATCAATTTCCTCATTGGGGGAGGGGCTCACGAAGGTGAGACCTGCATGAACCTTCTGATTGACGGAAAGATTGTGCTTACCGCTACCGGTCCCAACGCCAATGCTGGCGGCAGCGAAGAACTGGAACAGCAGTCCTGGGATATTAGCGAGTGGTCCGGCAAGGCTGCGACCATCCAAATTGTTGACCAGCACACAGGTGGCTGGGGGCATATCAATGTTGACCAGATTGTTCTCTCCGATACCAAGGCCGGTCCAACTCTTGTCGAGCTGCAAAAGGAGTTGCTGGTCAACAACAGCCATCTGATTGTGCCTGTGGCCAATCGGGGGAAACAACAACTGCTGGAAATTTATCAGGGAGATCGTCTGATCCAGAATTTCAATGTGGTCCTGCCTGAGCAGGGAGCAACATCCTGGCTGGCCGCTTATCCATTATCCCATTTCCAGCTCGATGGTCAGAAAATTCAGCTTCGGTTTTCCGGATCCAGACGCCAGCCCGAAACGCTTTCAGAAGCCTTCCATGCCATTCACATTGGAACCGCTCAGGAGGCCCGGCAACAGGGAGATTATTCTCAACCATATCGGGATCAGTTTCATGTCACGACTCGTCGGGGCTGGAACAACGATC
>JAGQQT010000358.1 GCA_020426065.1 Planctomycetaceae bacterium
ATCGCGATGCCAAAAGGCAACAAGGGGGAATGATAAGTGTGCCAGGTGTCGAATGCCGTGATTTTTTTCATGACAAAAACCCATTCGATTTGCATTGGCGAGCGTCGAGGTTATACTCCCAACCTCCAATCTGTTCTGGATATGCGGGTGTAGCTCAGTGGTAGAGCGCCACGTTGCCAACGTGGCTGTCGAGGGTTCGAATCCCTTCACCCGCTCTTTTTTATTGGCTTCACAAGCCGGAACAGGACATTCAACTTAGGGAGTTGTCAGGCGTGGCGGATGATGTAGTCGATGGAAACGGCACCGATGACGTAGCGGTGGCATCGAAGTCGGATTTGGACCTGAAAGTCGAAATCCAGGATGTCGGACCTTGCAAAAAACATATTGCGGTCACAATTACCGAACAGGATATTCAGCAGCTGCGCGAAGAAACGGTCTCAGACCTGAGCCGTGAAGCAGCCATTCCTGGCTTCCGGGCTGGCAAAGTGCCGGAAAAACTGCTGGCCAGACGGTTCCGCAAAGAGATCTCTGATCAGCTGAAGCAGAAACTGCTGCTGCAAAGCCTTGAACAGGTTTCAGAACAGCACAGCTTGGATCCGATTAACGAGCCGGAACTGGACGTTGAGAATCTGGAAGTGCCTGAGTCGGGCGATTTCGAATACGAATTCGAAGTAGAAGTCCGTCCGGTATTCGAAGTTCCCAACTATTCCAAGATGTCAATCAAACGTCCGGTTCACGATGTGACCGATGCAGACGTCGAAGCTTACCGGCAGATTTTCCTGTCCCGCTTTGCCCAGATCTCTCCAAGCGAAGGACCTGTGGAAGCAGGCGATTATGTCGTCTGTGACTGCGAATTCCGCCACAACGGGGAAGTCATTCAGAAGTTTGACGAAATTACTGTCCGGGTCCGTCCGACCCTGCGTTTCTGGGATGCGGAAGTCACCGGATTTCAGGATCTGATCATCGGCACCAAAGTTGGCGATACCCGATCCACCAAATTTGAAATCTCCCGAGAAGCCAACAATGTCGAGATGCGGAGCGAGCAGGTTGAAGCGACCTTCAAGGTTGTTGATATCAAACGCATGACTCTGCCGGAACTCGATAACAGCCTCCTGGAGCGGATCAACTTTGACAGCATTGATGAACTGAATCAGGCCATCCGCAACATTCTGACTCGGCAGGTATCATACCGTCAGCGTCAGGAAACCCGTGAACAGGTTCTGGAGAAGATCACAGAATCCGCCAGCTGGGATCTTCCGGAAGGTCTCGTCAAGAAGCATGTCGAAAATGCCTTGCGACGTGAAATCCTGGAAATGCAACAGGCTGGATTCTCCCGTCAGCAGATCATTGCCCGGGAAAGCGAAATTCGGCAGAAAAGCCATTCCTCGACCCAGCAGGCTCTGAAAGAACACTTCGTGCTCGACAAGGTCGCATCCGACCACGATATCGAATGCACGCAGGAAGACATGGCAGAAGAAATCGTCAACATGGCTTCCCAGCAGGGAGAATCTCCCCGTAAGCTCCGCGCCCGACTGGCCAAGAGCGGCATGCTGGAAAACCTGGAAGCTCAAATCCGGGAACGGAAGGCCGTTGACTACATCCTGACTCAGGTTTCCTTTGAGGATTATCCCATCGATAACCTGCTGGAAGATGACATCGAGTCTGTCAAACGCTCCATCACTTCATCCATCAATGATGCAGTGGAAGCAGAGAGCGAAGAAGACACCGACGAAGAATAGTCTCTCACCATCCAGACGAAAAAAGCCGGGTTTCCCCCGGCTTTTTTTATTGCCTCAACCGGCAACTCCAGCCTGTAATTTCCCGGTGCTCCCGACCCGAATAATGTGTCTCATTTCCGACATAAACAGTCCAGACCTTTGCTTGCAGTTCCTGCTGACCTTGTGGGAATCCATCTGGCGTACTCTTCCGAGATGAACTAATTTACGAATCATTCAAAATCAATTTTCGTGACGCAGCTTAAACCTGCACGTCCGACTGCCTGTTCGGACGACTCTTTCACTGAGCAAAGGAGTTGAGGTGGAAAAAGGTTTTCTGGGCTACGACTCATCCCTGATGCTGGATGTTGTCGTCTGTGCGCTCGTGCTGGTCGTGCCGGTACTGGTTTATAGCATTTCGCTGGCGAAGTTCAGCAAAAAATTTGGCCTGCACAAAGCGATCCAGCTCGGTCTGGGTGTCGCGCTGCTGTTGACAGTCGCCCTGTTCGAAATCGATATCCGTATGCACGGAGGCTGGCAGAACATCGTGAACAAGGATCCGGCTTCTCCCAGGGTTTCTCCCGAACAGCTACAACTGATCTCACAGTCACTGACTGTGCATCTGGTGTTTGCGATCTCGACTCCCGTCCTCTGGATCTGGACAACAGTCGAAGCTCTGCGGAGATTTCCTGACCCCACCGCTCCTTCCGCTTACAGTCGCAGACACAAAACGCTGGCCTGGCTGACCACAGTCGATCTGGTTCTCACTTCCGCAACGGGCCTCCTGTTTTATTACCTGGCATTCATTGCAGCCTGACGATCACCCGAGAGAAAATCATGCAAAGAATTTTAAGCATTTCCGGCCTGCGCGCGATTGCGGGCGACGGACTCGATCCGGAATTTCTGACCCGCTTTGCCGCTGCCGTCGGGACGATCGCGAATGAAGGGACCGTGGTCCTGTCCCGCGATGGACGCGCCTCGGGCACGATGGTCAAGCATGCCGTGATTGCCGGGTTGAGTGCAACTGGTGTTAAGATTGTCGATGCGGGTATCGCAACGACTCCCACCTGCGGGGTGCTGGTTACACACCTGAAAGCAGCGGGGGGAATTCAGATCACAGCCTCTCACAATCCGGTTCAATGGAATGGACTGAAGCCGTTTAACGCCAATGGATCGGTTTACAACAAAGAGGAAGGAGAACGTCTGCTGGCATTGCTGGACTCGGGCGAGTTCAACTACGTCCCCCACGATCGTCTCGGAGCGGTAGAAGTTCTGGACGAACCCCTGGAGCCTCACCTGGAACGCGTACTGGCCCTGGTTGATGTGGAGGCCATTCGGGCCAGAAGGTTCAAGGTAGTCCTGGACTGCAATCATGGCTCAGGAGCAGTAGCCGGGCCAGCCCTGCTGGAACGACTCGGTTGTGAAGTGATCGTCCTGGGAGGCATTCCTGATGGTCAGTTTGAGCATACCCCCGAACCACTCGCCGAAAATCTGGTTGATCTTTGTCAGCAGATCCCGCAAAACGGTGCTGATGTCGGATTCGCCCAGGATCCCGATGCAGATCGCCTGGCGATTGTCGATGAGCAGGGACGCTACATTGGTGAAGAACTGACTCTCGCGCTGGCGGTTGATCATGTCCTGGCCCGGGAAAAGGGACCAGTTGTGGTCAACGGATCTACCAGCCGGGTGACGGCCGATCTGGCTGCCCAATATGGTTGTCCATTCCATCGCTCCCATGTCGGTGAAGCGAACGTCACCGCGATGATGAAACAGGTAGGTGCCCTGATTGGCGGCGAAGGGAATGGCGGAGTCATCGAGCCGCGCGTGGGCTATGTGCGAGACAGCCTGGTCTCGATGGCTTATGTGCTGGATGGGCTGGCCAAACGTGGTACAACGCTCTCCAGCTGGGTCAGTGAAATCCCCAACTATGCAATCATCAAGGCCAAGCTGACCTGTCCACGGGAAGAAGTTCCACGTGCCTGTGAGTTACTGCAGAGCCACTTCAGTTCGGCCACGGGAACCACAGGAGACGGATTACGGCTCGACTGGGATGACCGCTGGGTGCAGGTGCGGGCCAGCAATACCGAACCGATTGTGCGCATCATTGCCGAAGCTCCCGAGGCAGAACTGGCTCAACAACTGGTTGATGAAGCCAGCCAGATTATCCGGCAGGGTTGATAAGGCGCTGAGGAATCTCACGACTGTTTAAACGTCTTCTGCGGTGAAGGCGATGACTTCGCGGATCTCGTTGAGACCCAGCAGGACCATTACCAGCCGGTCCACACCAAGTGCAACCCCGGAACAATCCGGCAGGCCTTTCTGCATGGCATCGATCAAACGCTGTGGCTCCCGGAGGGGAGGCAGACCGTGTCGGCAGCGAATCTGATTCTGAATTCGCGATCGATTCTGCAGAACGTTTGCATCCAGCAGTTCGCGGTATCCATTACACAGTTCGATCCCGTTCCAATACAACTCAAACCTCTCTGCCACACGCGGGTCCTTGGGATGAACCCGTGCCAGTGCTGCCTGCCAGGCGGGGTAGTTGTATAGAAACGTCGGCCCCTGTGAATTCAGCCACGGCTCGATGCATTCTGTCAACAGAAGTTGACAGATGAGTTCCGTTCGATCCTGTTCTTCTGAAGGAAGATTGATCACAAGATCCGGAACGAATTTCTTCAGGACTGCTTCCAGCTGAGCCGGGTTGCAATCGAGCAAAGAAACCCCCAGAACTAACTGCCCCGCTTCTTCAAAAGTCAATCTTTGAAACTCAGTCGATGGCGAATTCTCATTGTAGAAAGCCTGCAGATGAATACACAGTTGCTCCACAAAATCCATCTGGTCTGACAGGCTGGTTCCATTCGCATACCATTCAAGCATCGTGAATTCGGGATTATGAATCCGACCGACCTCATCCGCTCGAAATACGTGACCGATCTGATAAATCCGGTCCGCTCCTTCCGCCAGAAGGCGCTTCATGCAGAGTTCCGGAGATGTTTGCAGATACCAGCTGGACTGTTCGGCTGCATGTCTGTGGGGAGATTGAGCGAGAATGGGATCCAGATGGGCATCCACAACCGACTCGCTGCACAGCTGCGGAGTTTCGACTTCCCAATAAGCATGAG
>JAGQQT010000359.1 GCA_020426065.1 Planctomycetaceae bacterium
AATTGAGCCAGAGCCTGGCTGCGTTTCAACAGGAGTTGGCACAGCTGGGTGTCAGCGATCGGGTGTTGACATTCTGCTTCAGCGAATTCGGAAGACGGGTCGAGGAAAACGCGAGTGAGGGAACCGATCACGGCACCGCCGCTCCTCTGTTTCTGCTGGGTGACAAAGTCCAGCCCGGCTTCCATGGCGCGCATCCCAGCCTGACCGATCTGGACCAGGGAGACCTGAAGTTCCACACCGATTTCCGCCAGGTATACGCGACCATTCTCGAAAGCTGGCTGGGATGTGACAGCAGACAGATCCTGTCTGGAGAATACAAACCGCTCAAGCTGATCTCCTGAGAGCATGACGTATTCGGATCACGATTTCTGCAACTCAATCACGGCTGAGCCGATGAAGAAGAGCAGGGCACAGGCCAGAATGAAATTGCTCCAGAGGGGATTCCGATAGCGGGCTCCAATCCAGCTCGAGCGGTTTCCCATGTAAAGCAGCAACGCAGCCAGCAGGGGAATAATCATCGCTCCAATGATGGCGTACAGCTTCTGCAGGGATTTGAAATCATAGGAGACCGCCAGCATCGGCAGCAGTCCCATGGCAATCAGATATCCCCGATATGACCAGGTCCTGGTTAATGTGGGAGACTCAATACTGGCTTCCTTGTGAAACGATTGCCGCACCACATCGGCAAACAAATAAGGAATGCTCTGCCAGACACCCAGCAGGCTACTGCCAACCGCTCCCCAGGCTCCCAGCAGAAACGCCCATCTGGCAAACTGTCCGGCGGAGCCGAACACGTCCTGCAGCTTTTCGGCAATATTGACGATCGTTTTCGCAGAGCCTCCCTGCTCAATCGGCACGGCCGCACCGATGATCACCATGCCCATTCCGAACAGGGCCGTCATCACGTATCCGGAGCCAAGATCGATCCGGCAGCGGCTGATTTCTTCTGGTCCGGTTCGATCGCATTCCCGGATCCAGTATCCATAGCAGAGAATGGTCATCGTGCCGCCAATTCCTCCCAGCAGGGCAATCGTCCACTGCAGTCCATCTGCAGTCAGCCGGGGGATGCTGGGCCAGACCAGTCCGGAAAGAAGCTGAGGCAAGGGAGGTGCCAGCAGGCAGGCGGTGATCAGCACCGTCACAAACATGATGCCAATGCAGACGGTCATCACCCGCTCGAACAAAGCAAAACCGCCATACCAGACCAGCACGATTGCCACCAGGCTGTGGGCCAGTCCCCAATACCATTTATCGAGTGCAGCAGAACCAAACAGCGGCAGAATCGCGTGCATGACAATGCCACAGGCACTCATCAAGGCAGCAGCAACAAAGAAGGTCCAGATCACCAGGTAAAAAAGAAAGATCCAGGTAAACAGCGGGCCGAACTTCTGAATGCAGCCTTCCACCAGTGTGGTCCCGGTGGCCAGTTGCCAGCGGGCCAGTCCTTCGTTCATCACATATTTGAACAGGGCCCCGACAATAACTGCCCACAGAATCGCTGTCCCGAGTTGATTCCCGGTGATCGCTCCTGTGGCCAGGTCCCCCGCTCCCACTCCCGTGGCGGCAACCAGAATTCCCGGCCCCACCAGGGCAATCCATTCCTTCAGTCGAGACATGATTGGCTCCTGTTCGTCTTTCAGGAAAGATGCAAAATCATCTTCGGTTGACCTGCACCAGAAAAGCCTTCAGATATTCCGTTTCAGGACAGTGCGTGGCGATCGGATGATCTGGCGCTGCACCCCATTTGGCCAGAATCTGACCTGAGGAATCTCCCGGAATGGCAGCGGCAATCGTTTTGGAAAACTCTTCGGAGGGCATCAGTCCGGAACAGCTGCAGGTAAGCAGCAGGCCACCCGGTTCCACCAGCTGGCATGCCAGTCGGTTCAAATCGAAGTATTTTTTTCGCCCCTCTTCAAAGTCATCCCGGCGGTTAATCAGCTTGGGCGGATCAAGGATGACAACATCATATTTCCGTTCGTTGCGAATCATGTCCCGCATATAGGGAAAGACATCGGCATGGACGAAACGAATCGTTTCCCGATTCAGTTTGGCATTCTGACGGGCCAGTTCAACGGCATCTTCGTCGAGGTCCACTGAAGTGACTTCCTCAGCCTTGCCCAGTCGTTTGGCCTGCAGCGAAAAACCGCCAGTATAGCAGCACAAATCCAGAACGGATTTCCCCGCACAAAAGCGGGCCAGCTGTTGGCGGTTGTCACGCTGATCGCAGAAGAAGCCGGTCTTGTGTCCTTCCAGAAAATTCACGTTGAACCTGGTTCCGAATTCTTCCACAACTGTTGAGGAAGGACAGTCTCCGGAAGCCTGGCGGGGGAAGTCGAAGCCTTCCTGATCAAGCGAATGCGGAGCGGAAACGATTTGCCAGTGAGTGGTCCCCAGGATCGCCTGCAGTTCTTCCAGGATGGCCTGTGCCCGCCGCGCCATGCCGAGGGAAAAACATTCTGCACTGAGAATATCTCCATACCGGTCAATCACGAGTCCGGGGAGCAGGTCCGCTTCGGCATGAATCAGCCGATAGGTATTGGCAGAGGCATCCAGTCCCAGTCGGTCAACCCGGAGTGTGGCGGCCTGCTGCAGGATCCGTTGCCACCAGCCCCGGTCCGGAACTTCATCCGTCCGATTCAGAACGCGAATGGTTGCTTCAGCCCGGGAGTTGAACAGGCCGTAACCAAAATGTTCCCCCTCGGAAAGTTCCAGCCTGACGAGATCTCCAGGTCTTGCCCGCGGGTCAAATTTCCCGAGTCGCTTTCGATACAGAATCGGATGGCGGACGGGCGATTTGACTTCGACGACCGGCAGTTCTTTATCCGGATCCAGATCGAGCGAGAGCGGGGTCTGATGTTCATCCGCAACAGGCCGGGGAGCCTGCCGGGGAGCAGAAGAGGAACGATATGTGGAGGGACGTTTTTTCATGCTGCAAACCGAAGCAGGGGGTTGAGGAGGGTTGAAACGAGCAACTTCCTGCCTCAATGAGATTGATCGGGGACCAGGTTTCTGAGTTCGCGGGTAAGGTAGCTTTCGATATCGCGAGCCAGTTCCTGAGTGGACACGTATTGGGCCATCGCCTGGGCTTTTTCGATCGACAGGTTGCGAATCACTTCCTTGACCGCAGGAATGGTATGCGGGCTGACACTGATCCGCCGCAATCCCATGCCAATCAGGAGCGGCACCATTTTCGGGTCCGAACTCATCTGACCGCAGACGGATACGGGGATCTGATATTCATCGGCCGCCTTGATGACCAGGTCAATCATGCGGATGATGGCCGGATCGGCAGGATTGTGCCATTTGGCCACCTGAGGATCAGAACGATCTGCCGCCAGCGTGTATTGAATCAGATCATTTGTGCCGATGGAAAAGAAGTCCACTTCGCGGGCAAACTCCCGGGCCATCATTACGGTTGCAGGAACTTCCACCATAATGCCCAGCTGAATGTCCCGATTGAAAGGGATGTTCTGTTCTTCAAGATCTTCCATCACCTCATGCACAATCATGCGGGCCTGGCGAAACTCCAGCAGCGAAGAAACCAGGGGGAACATGACTCCCATTTCAGTATCGACCGAAGCCCGCAGCACCGCTCGCAATTGCGTTTTGAACATGGTCAGGTCAGCCAGCGACATGCGAATACTGCGCAGACCGAGTGCCGGATTCGATTCATCTGAGTATTGCCGCCGAATCCAGCCGGGGATTTTATCTGCTCCCAGATCGAGCGTGCGGATCGTGATCGGCTGATGCGGGAATGCTTCCACCACCTCCCGGTAAGCCTGATAGTGGTCTTCTTCGGTCGGGATGACATCACGCCCCAGGTAGAGGAATTCGGTGCGATACAGCCCGATTCCCTCCGCTCCTTTCTGATGGCACTGTTCGGCTTCCTGCGGGAATTCGATATTGCCCATCAGGAAGATCCGGGTGCCATCGCTGGTTTCGGCTGCCAGATCTCGCATCTGTTGTCGACGATCGACGACAGACTGGTATTTCTGGCGGACGGTGTTAACCCGCATCAGGGCATCATCATCCGGATCGATGATAAATTCCCCGCTGGTCCCATCAACAACAACGGTATCACCGCCGGACATGTCGGCCAGGAATGGTCCCAGTCCCACAATCGCCGGAATTTCAAGGGCAGCGGCAAGAATAGCGGTATGGCTGGTCCGGCCACCGGCTTCGGTCGCAAATGCGAGCACAAATTCCTTGTTCAGGCTGGCGGTTTCACTGGGCGTAAGATTGTGGGCCAGGACGATGACCGGTTGAGTCAACTCCGCCAGGCTTTCCCGCTGTTCGCCCAGCAGATGCCGCAGGATCCGTTTTTCCAGGTCGTAAATATCGGCAGCGCGTTCCGCAAAGTAGGCATTGCCCAGTTCCTGAAACTGCTTGGCATATTTGCGGAGTGTGCGGCTGGAGGCGAACTCCGGACTGTAACAACGATCCCGAATCAGAATTTCAATTTCGGAAATCAGTTTGGGGTCCTGAGCCATCTGCAGGTGAGCGGCGAAAATCGCCCCATACTGCAGTCCGATTGCTTCATTGGCGAGCCGTTCATTCTGGGCAATTTCCGTGGAAACATGACGGAGTGCCTGACGAAAACGATGGAGTTCCGATTCCACGGATCGGCGCGGAATGAAACGCTGAGGGATGCGAAAGTCTTCGCTTCCGATCACCAGCGCTTCCCCGACAGCAACGCCGGGTGAAACCGCAATCCCGTTTCGAGTAATCATCAGTCCGTCATCTTCCCAATTAAGGCCAGAAACCCACTTTTCAGGTGTTTTCTCTCAACGTATTTCAGTTTAACACGGAAACCGAACAGAAGGTAGGAAGGCCG
>JAGQQT010000035.1 GCA_020426065.1 Planctomycetaceae bacterium
CTGCGCCGACAAGAAACCGCTCATGATCAATGGCACGGAGGGGAAACTGGGTTTTGCCTCTGGCGATCCGGATCACAGGTTTTTTGATTTTGACCTTCATTTCAGCATCCTGCCTTGCGCGAGATTCCTTCCACCGTTTCAAAAACGGCTCCTCCCTCTGGTTATCGACCGAGCGGCTTGGCGAACCCGAGTCCGCTCAGGGATCTTAACCAAGCACGCCAAAACCGGGCAACGGGTTTCGCATGAGGATAAATGGGGAATATGGGAGGCGTGGAGGCAATGGCGTAAACGTGTAAAAGAATGTTAAGAAATATCGAATATGACGATAATCGGGCTCAGGTCGATTCTAACGCTGACCGATCAAACGATTACGGGTTTGCTCGCTGAGTCGAGTGATGGATACGTACGTCATCAGGAACGGGTGAGATCCACAGTTCGTGGAAAGAACTGATGAAGTTCAGGGAAGAACTGCAGCCTGACAGTCAATCTGGGCTGTTTACGTTGATGGATGAAGATTCATGCGTTCGAATGCCGACTTTGCTGCTGCGATCGACTTGCACGAGCAGGGATGTGTCTCGGAGGCAATCGCGATCTATGACGAACTGTTAGCGATAAAACGGACTGCAAATTGCCTGCTGGCACGTGGTCTGGCCGCTTTGCATCTGGGTGATGTTCCCAATGCGATTTCCTTTCTGCTGGAAGCAAGTCTGCAGGAACCACAACGTCTGGAGATTCTCACCGGCCTGGGAGATGCTTATGTCGCCAACAGTCAGTTGGATCAGGCGGCGAATTATTTCCAGAGGGCAGTCTCCCTTGAGCCGAATCTGATTGCCATCTGGCAAAAGCTGGCTCATCTGCACAGTCAACTTGGCCAGGTGGAACAATCCATGGCTGCCTGGTTGAGAGTGGTTCAACTGGATCCAGGGAGTATCGGTGCGTATCGCAAACTGGCGGAATATCTTCAGGCCTACAAACGTCATGCGGAAGCCGAACAGATCCTTCTCAAGGCACTTGAACAGGACCCGGAATCGACCCTGATTCTGCATGATCTGGGTGTTTTGCTGCAGGGGCAAAAACGGTTCAGGGAAGCGGCCGAGTACTTTGACCGCTGCACCAGGGTGGACGTGTCTCAGGCAGGTGCCTGGTGTAACCTGGGAGCCTGTTATCACGACCTTCAGAGACATGAACAGGCAGAAGCAGCATTACAGCAGGCAGTTCGTCTCGAAGATCGATTTGCCGGAGCGCACTTCAATCTGGGAAATCTCTATCGGGACATGGGGCAGCACGATCGTGCGATGACACATTATCTTCGCGCGATTGAACTGGAGCCCCAGAACGCGTCGTTCCGTCTCAATGCCGTGACTGTCCTGAACAGTCTGGGAAGATTCGAAGAAGCAGCCGAACAGTGCCGGGTCCTGATCAGTCAGGATCCTGATTGTGCCAAGGCGTACTACAACCTGTTCACCTTCAATGCGGAATCCGTAACAGACGAAGAAGCCGAGCAGCTCAAGGTGAGGATGAAATCCTGGACTCTCTCGGATGAAGAACGCTCTTCGGCGTATTTCAGCCTGGGGAAACGGAGTGATCGGCTCAAAAAGTATGACGAAGCCTTTGAGTACTTCGCTGAAGCGAATCGGCTCTCGCCCCGCCGGACCCGCTTTGATGAGAACCAGTTGCGGAGCAATCTGGATCGTTTGATCGAAGTCTTTTCCGGTCAATCCGCTGAATTCTGGGATCGACGAGGTTCTGAGACTGAGCAGCCGATTTTCATTCTGGGTTTACCCCGGTCTGGATCCACACTGGTGGATCAGATTCTCACCAGTCATCCTCTGGTTTCCGGGGCCGGTGAATTCGACGGGATGCGTTTCCTGATCAACAATTTCCTGAACAAGGCCTTCCAGCGTTCCGGGCAGGAGGAACTGAAATACCCCTATTCGATTCGTGAACTCACTCAGAGTCTGGTCAGTGAATTGAGCGAGGCCTATTTGCAGCGGATGCACGGCGTGGCGGGAAATACCTTTCGCATTACTGACAAAATGCCCAACAATGCATTTCAACTGGGGTTGATCAGCCTGCTGTTTCCGCGAGCGACTGTGATTTACACCTGGCGTGACCCCAGGGATATCGGTCTATCCTGCTATTTTCAGAATTTCACATCCTTTCACGAATTCAGTTATGACCTGCGGAACATTGGCAAATTCATTCGTGAACATGTCAGAGTCATGCAGGAATGGCGTACTTCGCTCCCCATTCAGATTTATGATGTAGTTTACGAAAAACTGGTGGCCAGCCAGGAAGAGCAGACACGGAGACTGATTGTTGATGTCTGCGGTCTGCCCTGGGACGAGCGCTGCCTGGATTTCCATCAGAACAAGCGGGCTGTTCATACAGCTTCATTGTGGCAGGTGAGACAGCCGCTGTATGCCGGATCGGTCGGCAAGTGGAAAAAGTACGCTTCCCATCTGCAACCTCTGCTCGACGAATTAGGGGAACTGGTTGAAGATCAGGCAGCGGCCTGAACACAAAATCAATAATTGTCAGATAGAACAGTCCATTTGAGTTCTTGACTCGAACTGTATAGCAGAAAAGCTGGCGGAGGAGCCGCAAATGTCGAATTCATTCTCACCACACCGTACGGAAGAGAAAATGAAAAAAGGCGGTATATCCTCCTCTGGACCTCACATCAAAGTCAATTCAGATATGATGCCTTCTATTGTCTCTCGTCATCAGTCCGGAGATCTGGAAGGGGCACTGGTCGAATATGATCTACTGTTGCAGCACGAACCGGATCATGCTGAAGCATTGCACCTTTCGGGCGTTGTGTTGCATCAGCAGGGAGATCATCGAGCGGCCATCAAGCGGATTGAACGGGCCATTCAGCTCCGTCCCAATGCGTTACTGTTTCGAAAGAATCTGGCTTCCTGTTATCGGTCGGCTGGTGAATTTGATCGTGCACTCGAGTTGTGTCAGGAATGTCTTCGACAGGATTCACAGGATGCGACTGTGCAGATGCTGTATGGTCGCACACTGGAAGATCTGAAGCAGTTTCAGGCCGCACTGGATGAGTATGCAAAATGTAATGAGCAGCAGCTGACCACTGATCAGCGATTCGAACTGCTGATCCGCAAAGGAGATTGTCTGTCTGTGCTGGAAAGACACACGCAGGCGATTGACTGCATTACTCAGGCTGGTGAGATCCGGAAAAAAGATCTGGTTGTCGAGCATAACCTGGGACGAGAATACCAGCTGTTGAAGGACCTGGAGCGGGCCGAGGAGCATTACATCCGGGCGCTGGAAATCAATCAGACCTGCGCTTCAGCATGGAATAATCTGGGGGTCATTTATCAGGATCGAGCAGAGTACAGGAAGAGTTTCAACTGTATTAACAGGGCGGTCGAATTGTGCCCGAGTCTGGCCGATGCCGTAAATAATCTGGCAAATCTTCACGAGGCCATGGGCAATTTCGAGCCGATGCGAGGCCTGTATGAAAGAGCAATATCTCTTCGGCCCGATTATCCAGAAGCTCATCATTCTCTCTCCCAGGTGATGCTGCGTGGGGAAGAGTTTGCCAGAGGCTGGGAACTGTATCGGTGGCGCTACAAGAAGAAGGATCATGACCATCGCCCCTACCGCCATCAGGAATGGCAGGGTGAATCGCTTAAGGGGAAGAAACTGTTGGTTTATTCCGAACAGGGGATTGGTGATGTGGTGATGTTTGCCACCTGTCTGCCAGATCTGCTCAAGGAAGTTCCTCAGCTGTCACTCGAAGTCGATCCTCGGATGACAAAACTGTTTGCCCGTTCTTTTCCGGGCGTGACAACGGTGGATCGTCCACATCGAGATCCTGCTCCACCACTGTTTGTGAAGGGAGCGGATGTCCAGATTTCCATTGCTGATCTGCTGGAACGTTACCGTCAGAAAGTAGAAGATTTTCCCCGGGCAGAGCAGCTGCTGGAGGCTGATCCGGTTTTACGCATGAAGTGGAGAAAAAGGCTGGATCAGCTCGGCCCCGGATTGAAGGTCGGAATTTCCTGGACTGGCGGAAAGAATCTGGACCTGAAAACGCGCAGATCTCTCCCGCTCGAACAATGGGCTGCCTGGGGACAGATTCCCGGCGTTAAATTTATTAACCTGCAATATGGCGATCATCGCCAGACGCTGACCTCCTTTGAACAGTTCAGCCAGGTGCGGGTGTATGACTGGGCTGATTCCGATCCGATGAAAGATCTGGAAGACTTTTCGGCAAAGATTTCAGAACTGGATCTTGTGATCTCGATCGACAATGCCACGGTTCATTTTGCTGGAGCACTCGGAGTGCCAACCTGGTGCCTGCTGTGCAAAGTGCCGGACTGGCGCTGGTTCTTTCGAGAGCACGAAACATTGTGGTACAAGTCCGTCCAACTGTTCCGTCAGCAGGAACCGGCTGACTGGTCAACCGTGCTTTCTGCGGTTCAGTCTGAATTAAAAGAGCTGAGCCAGGCACACGCGAATTCAAGCGGGGTCGTTTCCAGTGTGGATTCGTTTGTGAAGCTCTCGGGAAGAGGATTGGGGAGCAGGTCAAAGCAAACTCCCACATCTTCTGCACCCAAAGTCATCGCAACCAAACCTCAATGCGCAATCATCACTCCGGTTGGCCCAGGTCATGCCGAGATTTATCAGCAGGCCGAGGAATCAATCCGGCAGGCGTGCATGAATTCGAGTGGTCCATTTTCGAAAGTGACACCCTTCAGGATTGATGACCTGGCCGGTCAGATTGGTCGCTCTCGCGCACGCAATTTCGCCGTGCAGCAGGCCGCCAAGCAGGGGATCGAATGGGTGTTCTTCCTTGATGCTGATGATGTACTGGTTCCGAAAGCGTTTGCCAATGTGGAGGCCTACCTGGAGCAGTATGATGCCATCTGGGGGCAGATCTTCTGCTTTGATGAAGGAAGCAATCGGGCTGTGCAAAGGGAAAACCAGCTCGGAAAAACGAACCGGTTTGAAGACATTCTCAAATCAGATCCGTTTTACTCGCTGCAGATGGGGCACTTTGTCCGGACGAGTGTCGCATTGGAAAATCCGTTCAATGAACAGCTCGATGTCGGTGAGGATTTTGACTACTACCTCCGAGTCTGGGAGAAGTATCGGTGTATCAAAATCGAGGAAGCCTTTTTTGCGAATCGCCGGGGACGGCATTCCACCGGGCCACGTTCTGGTACCGGACGGGACTGGACCATTCGTGTCAATGAGATGCTGAACCGGTACCGTCAGAAGCGCCTGGCACCACAGCGTTCAACAGAACCTGAGAAGGCCAGGATTATTCCTAAAACAACAGCTATCGCTCCCATGAAGCTGGCGATCTACGGGATGATGAGAAGTGGGACCACCCTGCTGTGTGATCAACTGTCTGTCCCCGGACGCGGCCTGGTTCTGCTGGAACCCAACATGCATCTGGATGGCTGGCCAAATCAACTGCTGACCCAACTCCAGCAGTTCGGCATCCCGCTGGAGGAGCAGGAATGGAAATCCACTGCTGCTCGCGGTGTGCCGTTCGCCGATTACTTCCAGTCTCGAATTCTGCCGGAACTCGAAAAGCTGGAATACTGGGGGGTGAAGATGGTCAACTTCAGCCACTGGCGGGATTTTCTGACCCGTTATCCTGCTGAACACCTCATTTTGTGCGTGCGGGATTTGCGGGATGTGATACTTTCCGCACTGGATCTGGCTCCCCGGCTGGAGAATTTTGTGGATGCTCAGTGGATTGCAAAACGGGCCAAGGAAACGGCCCAGGCGATTGTGGCGATGTCGGAACGGCCTCACACGCTGGTCCGCTACGAAGATTTCTGTACTCAACCAGAGTTGATTGAGGGTCTGGCTGTTCAGCTGGGGATTCCCCAGGCGACAGATCATCGATTGAGCCTGGAAGCGGTGCCACATCGGAAGTATGAAAACGAAAAACATGGAGGTCGTGTCAGCACGAAATCGATCCATCGATTTGAACAGGAACCGGCTGGACAACGTCGAGACCTTGCTGAAAAGATCTGGCAGGAATGTGCCGCCTACAATGAACGGTTTGGATATACCCAGACTCAATCGAAACCCGCACTCCCTTCAGCGGCCGAGCAGTTGACCAGTTACTGGCAGCAGGATCATCTGGCCAACATTATTCCGCTCAATCAGAAGCTGGGTGAGTTTCCGGAAGGCTGGGATGTACGCCCCTTTTTGTGGGAGATGCTTAAGGGAGATGTCCGCCGCAATGTCCTGGA
Organism: Planctomycetaceae bacterium; assembly: GCA_020426065.1. Lineage (GTDB taxonomy): Bacteria > Planctomycetota > Planctomycetia > Planctomycetales > Planctomycetaceae > Rubinisphaera. Next base: position 6,246 of record JAGQQT010000035.1, read on the forward strand.
AGTCGGTTGTGGTTATGGACGGCTCTGCCAGTCATTTCCCACGGATTACTATCTGGGAGTCGATATCAATCCGGAAGCAGTCCAGGCCGCCCGGACACGGCATCCCGGTTACGATTTTCTGGTCACGGACTTCACTGCTCCCTATCCGAAATCGGATGCCATTCTGCTCTACACGGTGCTGCTGCATATTGATGACCAGTCCCTGCCGGCAATGCTGGAGCGACTTGCCGAATCATCGAACGTCATTCTGATTGCCGAGATTCTGGGCAAAGCCCGCTGGCGACGCTCCGGAAATCCTCCGGTCTTTAATCGAGATCTGGAAGACTATCAGCAACTGATGCAGAAGCTCGGCTACGTTCTCGAACGTGTTGAACATCAGCCGTATCAGCATTATCCGAACACGAATATTTCGTTTCTGAAATTTTCTCGACTTGAAAAATAACGGGATCCGCTTCCGTTCAGGATTGATCCAAAGACACGATAAGGAGATCGATATGGGAACAGGTTATCTGCCTGATGATGTGCTGGGGGACGTGATGAACGAACTCATACAGGTTCCGGGAGACTTCGCCGAGATTGGTGTGTTTAGGGGAGCGTTGTTTAAACGACTGGTCGCAGTGGCCCAGGTGTTGAAAAGGCGGGTCCACGGGTTTGACAGCTTTGTAGGAATGGCCGAGCCAACCCAGAAAGATGCTGGCCGCTATCAGAAAGGGGAATTGAGTGTCGGCGGTGTAGAGACATTTCGCACCATTATCTTGAACTCGATTGCCCAGCACCGGCAACTCGCACAAGCCCAGCAGAATGCTGGCGTATTGCCTGGGGGAATTTCGAATGACTGCTTTCAGTTGTGGGAAGGGTATGTCCCTGACTGTCTGAATGCGTGTCCAATCAAGTCGTTTGCGTTCATCTATATTGATCTGGACCATCACGATCCCACCCAGCAGGCAATCCACTGGGCCTGGCCTCGTCTGGCCGCAGGAGGAATCCTCGGATTCGATGATTATTTCCCCGGTCGTGAACGACTGGCTTCTCCTCCGATTGATCAGTTTCTGGAAGAACACCACGGGGATTTGCACCTGGTGCATTTCTCGAATAACCAGTTGTTCATTCGGAAGCGGGCCGAGGGGCAGGCACAACGTCACGTCGCCTGACTGGAATAACCGGTAAACTCAGCCTGTTCTGGGTAATCGATCAGGCTGGCAGAGTTGACCGGGAATCGCCAGGGGAGCGGAATCTGGTATCCAGCCTGTCTGCTGTCCTGTCCGATTTCAATAACAAGCGCCTGCACGCCGAAGTTGCGATGCTGCGCAGCATACTTTCTCGCGGGCCTGGTTTCAGTCATGTCTAATCTCAGTGTGACAACGGGATTGATCAGCGGTCTGGATATCGCAGGCCTCGTTGAGGCATTGGCGACGAATCAGCAACGCGCGATTACCCGGCTCGAAGCCCGAGCCCAGGAATTTGACGTCAAACGGACCGCCATTTCCGCTCTCGAAGCGAATCTGCTGGCGATCTCCAGTTCCGTCACAACACTCAAAAGTGCAGTGACGTTTGACAAACAGTCCGTCAACAACACGGGAATCGATCAGTTTGCGGTTTCGGTTGCCAAAAACACGGTCAACGGAACCTACACATTTCAGTCTGTCCGCCAGGCTGCAGCCCACCAGGAACTTTCCCGCGGGTTTCCGGATACTGACGAGCAGACCATTGGTGAAGGAACTCTCGTCATTTCCCAGGGCGGTTTTCTGGATGAATCCACCCTGCTCGAATCATTGAATGATGGATCGGGGATTCGGCGCGGCCTGATTCGGATTACGGATCGCTCCGGAGCAACAGCCAATATTGATCTGTCTAACGTGATCTCAGTCGATGATGTGCTTTCTGCAATCAATACCAGTGTTGATATTGCGGTCTCTGCACGGGTGGTCGATGGAAAATTTGTACTGGAAGATGAGTCCGGCAGTTCTTCCTCAAATCTGATCGTTGTTGACCTGAATGGCGGCAAGGCAGCGGCAGACCTGGGACTGGATAAATCGGTTTCGAACAGCACGTTGACCGGCGATACGGTTTATTCAATCTCCGAGAACTTCACACTGGCCCAGATCAATGACGGCAACGGTTTGTCGTTGCTTGATGGGGCGCCCGATATCAAGCTGACACTGACTGACGGGACCGAGCTGGAAGTGAATCTGTCCGGCGCAAAAACCCTGAAGAATGTGCTGAGCGCCATCAATGATCATGAAGATAATGGCGGTCTGGTGACTGCCTCCATTTCCAATGGTCGGATAGTTCTGAATGATACTTCTGGCGGTGCAGGCACATTGTCTGTTGAGGATATCAATGGCTCTAAAGCAGTCCGCCAGTTGGGGCTGGATGCAACGGCTGTCGGTGGAACCCTGACAGGGAATCGCTTGTCTGGGGGAATGAACTCTGTTCTATTGCGAAACCTGCTGGGTGGTCAGGGTATTGAAACTCTGGGAGAGATCTCCATTACAGACCGCTCCGGTCAGTCGGCCACGATTGATCTGTCTGGTGCAGAGACATTGACCGATATTATTGAGGCGATTAATTCCGCCACAGATGACATCAGTGGAGATCCGCTGCTGATTTCAGCCAGCCTGAACGAGACGGGCAACGGGATTCTGATCAGCGATAACTCCGGAGCGTCTGCCAGTAATCTGATCATTACCGATTTGAATGGCGGAACAACCGCAGAAGATCTCGGCATCGTGATTGATGATGCAGTCGATGAAGTCGATTCCGGCTCGCTGGGGATGCGGTTTGTCAATGAAGCCAGCTCAATTTCCAAGTATGCTCCCGATGGCGAAGGGATTGATATCGGTCTGTTTCAGATCACGGATTCAGCTGGCAATGTTGGTGTCATCAACATTACTTCAGCCGTGAAAACAATCGGTGATGTGATCACACGCATTAACGCCGCTGACTCCATCAACGTTCGTGCGGAGCTGAATGAAACCGGAGACGGGTTTGTCATTATCGATGAAGCCGGAGGCGCAGAGACTCTAACCATTGAAGAGTTTGGTGAAACCACAACCGCTGCAGATTTGCGTCTGTTGCGGGATGCCTTTACCGGGACTGATGGAAAACAGCGGGTTACTTCCCGCCTGGCAACCATTGTGGATGTGGAGTCGACCGACACTCTCGATGATCTGGTAACCAAGCTGAACGATGCCGGTGCCGCGGTCACAGCGAATGTGTTTGATGACGGTTCGAGTTTCAATTCGAAACGATTGTCCATATCCGCAACCAGTACAGGCCGGGCCGGTCGACTCCTGATCGATGATGGAGGCCTGGGATTGGGATTTGGCACAATTGTGAAGGGAAAAGATGCCCTGCTGCGCGTTGGTGCGGACGCTTCTTCAGCCTTTCTGATCGCGTCCGACACAAACCGGTTTGATGATGTGGTGCAGGGAATTGATGTCGACATCAAGGCCGTGGGAGAAAAACCAGCCACCGTCACAGTTTCCCGTAATACTGACAGTGTTGTCACAACGGTTCAGTCTTTCGTGACCCAGTTCAATCAGTTTATTGATGTGGGGAGCGAACTGACTAAGTTCAACACCGAAACGAATCAACGAGGGATTCTTCAGGGGGACACATTTGTTCAACGGGTTGTGGACAGACTCAGCTCGACCCTGCTTGGTCGGTTTGGTAACTCCAACGAAACCTTTCAACGACTCTTCCAGGTAGGAGTTCGGATGGGATCAGGAGGAAAGCTGGTATTCGATGAGGAGCGACTTAAGGAGGAACTGAGAAATAACACCGATGCCGTCGAGGATTTTTTCACAAGGCAAGATACGGGATTCGGAGCGGTTGTTGACAAGTCTCTGAAATCGCTGACGGATATTGTCGATGGTACTTTCAAAAATGAGCGGGATACGCTCGATATATCCATTGAAAAGACCAATGACCGGATTGCCGAGCTGAATATTCTGCTGGAGAGCCACAAGGCCCGGCTGCTCAACGAGTTTGTTCAGATGGAAACCATTCTCAGCACATTGCAGTCTCAACAGACCGCACTGGACGGAATTAAACCGATTACGATTAACCGCAACTGATCGTAATCCTGTTCTGCCGTGAGACAAGAAACGGGAAACCACTCACCATGTATGAAGATGAGTATCTCGAATCCGATGTCATGACCGCCTCCGGGCCCCGGTTGCACATGCTGGTGGTCGATGGTGCCCTGCAGTTTGCTTCCTTCGCCCGGGATGATCTGCAGAACAGGAATTTTGAAAGTTCCCACGAGAATCTGACTCGGGCTCGGGATTGTGTTTCGGAACTGATTTCCGGCCTCAACCCGGAAGTCGCTCCCGAAATGGTCGGATCGCTCAAGCAGTTATTCGCCATCATCTATCGTCACCTGGCGATGGCGGATATGACCCATGAGCCGGCGGAAATTGATCAGGCGGTCAAACTCTTGACCTCTCATCGAGATGCCTGGGCGGAACTGCTCATCAAATTACCAGCTGAAAATCCTGGCACCGAAGGACCTTCCTCCACCGAATGGGAAGTCTGATTGCCTGACGAATCCACCGAATCACTCTGGGTGGCTGGATTCTCAACTCTTGTTCGAACACAATTTCCGGAAACCCGCACAGACCGTGCGGAACGACTGTTTCCCGATCCGGAGATTGAATCATGCTTCGATATTGCCTGCTGACCTGTCTGCTTCTGCTGACCGCTCTTGTTTCTGCAGAACCCCCCTCGTTAACAGCGAAAGAAAAATCGGATGGATTCCAGAGTCTGTTCAATGGAAAAGATCTGACCGGCTGGCAACACTCTGGCAACTGGGTTGTTGAAGAGGGAGTCATTTCACGTCAGGGGAAAGGTGGCAGTCTGGTTTATCAGGAAATGCCTCTGCCCGATGACTTTGAATTGAGATTTGAATGGAAAGTCGGCAAGGGGAGCAATTCCGGCGTCTATTATCGACCTGGCCAGTACGAGTACCAGATTCTTGATAACAGCGTCCATGCCGACGGAAAAAATCCCCGGACCAGTGCCGCTTCCGTCTACTTCTGCATGGCTCCTTCCAAAGATAACACACGACCGGTCGGGGAATGGAATGAAGGCCGGATCGTCTGCAAGGGGACAGTCATTCAACATTGGCTGAATGGCGAAAAAGTGATCGACTTCGATTACGCCGATCCCAAATGGGCGTTCAATGTCGACCTGCTCAAACGACGGGGGGGAGATCTGTCCGCTCGTGGAGCAAAGCTATCCCTGCAGGATCATGGAGATCCAGTCTGGTATCGGAACATCCGACTCCGATCCATTCCGGTCAATGAGCCACTCGAGGCCGGAGATTTCAAACCAGCAGAAATTCCGGCGGATGTGCTGGCTGCCGAAGCCAAAAAGCTGGAGGGAATTGAATCCCGACGCACTAAACCGGGGAACTGAGATTCAGCTGACTGGGCTTACACAGGAACAGCAATCGATGAGAGCAGGCCGGAGATAATGCTCACCGCACGATCCCGGCTTGTTTCTCGGAGAATGCCTTTAACGACCACGCGATGAGCCAGGACCGGAATCGCCAGATCCTTGACGTCATCGGGAATCACAAACTCGCGGCCATTCACCAGTGCGTAGGCTTGCAGGGCACGCATCATCGTAATGGCACCACGGGTGCTGACACCGAGTGCCAGTTCAGGGTGTTCCCGGGTGGCATGGATGAGTTCAAGAATGTAATCGTTGATCGAATCATCAATCCGAATGTTTTTGACTTCCTGTTGAATTTCAATCAGCTCTTCGACGGACAGACAGGGCTTCAGGGAATCCAGCGGTTCTCCAGACTTGTGAGCAGCCAGGATTGCTTTTTCCACTTCCAGGGCGGGATACCCGATCTCAATCCGGAGCATAAAGCGGTCGAGCTGGTTCTCGGGGAGCGGATAGGTTCCTTCAAACTCATGTGGGTTTTGCGTGGCCAGCACGAAGAAGGGACGCTTCAGCGGGTAGGTTTCTCCATCGACCGAAACCTGAAATTCACTCATCGCTTCCAGCAGGGCACTTTGTGTCCGGGGAGTGGTCCGGTTGATTTCATCAGCCAGAAGGATATTGGTGAAAACCGGGCCTTCACGAAATTCAAAATCACCCGACTGCGGGAGATACACGCTCGTTCCGAGAATGTCACTGGGGAGCAGATCCGGAGTAAACTGCAGCCGCTTGTATTCACAGTGTGTGCTCATGGCGATTGCTTTGGCCAGCGAAGTTTTGCCGACACCCGGAGCATCTTCAATCAGCAGATGTCCCTGGGCAACCAGTGCAGTGATGGCCAGCTTGACCGTTTCACGCTTTCCGAGCAGGACTTTGCTGACACTGTCGATAAGCGATTCAATATTCGCATGAGCGGAATTGTTCACCAGCTCTCTCCTGATTTTCTTGAAAGTTCATCCCCAGGGGATGTGCGGATGAGCATCTTACCGTAACCGTTTGAGAAGTCATCCGTCAAAGGAGTGGATGTCGCTCACTCAAAATCCTGGAATGAAGAAATGTTTGAAATTAGAACCGGTCCAGTCAAAGGCTACGCTCAGTGTCGAATTGGCAGAGACGTGTCCGTCGATGGAATGAAGTGTTTTCAGGATCAGGTTCGTGATGGGACTTTGGAATCAGATACGTTTGTGAAGAATAATTCGTGAACGAAATCTCAAGAACCGGTCAGAAATTCAGATGGATTCGGAAGCAAGTTCCGCTGACAGCAGATCTTCCAGCAGAACCTGCGTGATGTAGGGGGCCCGCAATAGAACGGCATCGCGGGAGAGCAGGTTGGCCAGCCAGCGTCGATGGGCGGCCCAGCGGGAGAATGTTCGCAGTCCGTAACCTCGCCAGCTGGGTTGATCGAGTTGATCCTGCACGTTTTCAGCCAGTCGGGTTAACGTAGCCGGAACAATATTTGGTTCCGGTCCGAGGTGGATCACCAGATCGATCCCCTGTTCGAGCATATAATGCACGGTTTTCCAGAGTTGCTGGGGATGATCGACCCAGTCGGTCATCATGCGTCTGGAGTTCTTGCCGTTATAGGATACGGCACCAGTCACGCAGGATAGCAGCGGGAACGTTGGTAGTTTGTTCTTGCATGTGGCTGTCTGGAGCATCACCGCTGCACGATCCCGCAGATGCTTCTGCAATACGATGGGAGTGTGCAGTGGAGGCCATTGATTGGGGTTTTTTCGTAAATGGGTCCCTTTTGGAACAATATCGGCCATCTGTTCCTTGAATCGATCGATGGTGGCATGTTCTCCCATCAACAGCACTGTGTTGGGAGAAAGATAGGTTGAGATCGCGATCACACCTTTTCCTTCAGCCGTAATTTCCTGGCAGCGCAGCTGGATCGCTTCAAAATCCAGGGCAGGCCCCCTGGAAAAGAGAATGCCCATACAGACATTCGGGGCCAGCTCAGCCGCTTCCTGACCCAGGATCAGCACGGGCTGCAGTGCCTCCGCAAACTCAAACAGTTCTGTGACAATCGTTGCGGTCACTTCTCCCAGGCTGTACCCCGTGACGACCTTGATCTTTTGGCGGTGTTCTCCCAGCAGTTCCAGCATGTGCTCCCACTGGGCCAGTTCCACGGCCACAATCATGGCGAGGTCTTCCACATAGGTGGAAAGATCCGAGGGCCTCTGGTCGAGAATTGACTGTCGCAGATGACAGGTTTTGCCAAAGAGTTTTTTTACCAGCGCATCCGCTTCTTCCAGCCAGTAATTGAGCCTGGGGCCAATGCCCGGGTGTGAAAGCAATTCCCTGGTTTTCCCGGCATTCGTGATGTTGTAGCCACGAAAGGAGACCGCAATCTGACTCTCTGCAGTCAGTCCTGGAATTAACGCTGGCATGCCTGGCTCCGGAATTCGTGAGAACGACTCATCGTTTCAGTTTGATGGCTGGTTCCCTCGGGAACAAGTCCTCATCATGAATACGTTAGAACTGGTCCAAAAACGAGTTCTACTGCCAGCGCAATAAAAAATCGATTGGGAGGAGATCCGTCTCTCCCAATCGAGAAAGGTGTGGAATGAATCACGCGTGTCATCCACCCACGGCAGCGGGAAGAAAATCCTTTTCCTTCCTGTTCCACAATGCCCGGTAAGGCAGCGGGAAAAAAACCAAACCTGGCAGGTAGCCTGGTTGATTACCAAATCATTGATTTAAA
>JAGQQT010000360.1 GCA_020426065.1 Planctomycetaceae bacterium
GACGGCATACTCCACAGCCGTTGGCCCATCTTCGTTTTTCAGAAACGAACGGATTGTTTGAATGATGGATTTCAAAGTACTGGCCTTCATTTGACCTTGCGCTTGTCCAGAGAAATCTGGTGCCTGGCAGTCAGGCGTTCTCGTTTTGGGATAAGAACTTCATGTATTCAACGGTATGTTACAGCTGTGACAGAACAAACCGCTGGAAACACGTTTGGGATCAATTTTCCGGTTTTCTGATGACCAGTCCGAATACTCCGAATGTGCCATCCTGTCACATTACCGAGAAGTAGTTCTCGACGGCAAAATCAAATGCCTGGGGTGACATCACGGCTTTTTTTCCCTTGTAGACGCAGAAGTTTCTCACCTGCAAAAGCAGGTCACGAGGCTGGCAGGCACGAAACGGCCGATTCACTTTGCGATAGTGGGTCTCAACCAGGTAATCGATGGCCTGGCGATCGAACTCCATGCCAAACTTGGGAGCCATGATCTCAAACAGTTTGATGAATTGCTCTTCCGTCGGATCCAGCGCTTCAATCTTGTAGGGGATACGTCTCAGGAATGCGCCATCCACCAGGTCTTTCGGTTCGAGGTTTGTCGAAAACACGATCAACTGGTCGAACGGGACGCGGATTTTTTTTCCGCTGGGCATGTTGAGGAAGTCGTAACGTTTTTCCAGTGGAACAATCCAGCGGTTCAGCAGTTCATCGACCGGCATTCGCTGCCGTCCGAAGTCGTCAATCACGAGTGTTCCACAGTTGCTCTTCAGCTGGAGTGGAGCTTCACAGACACGGGTCATCTGGTTCTGGGAAATTTCCAGCTCGGCCATTGTCAGTTCCCCCCCCGCAATCACGGTCGGACGAACAATTTCAACCCAGCGTGGATCCGCTGAGGCCAGGATGGCGGCATCGACATCATTGGATTCAGCGACTTCGTGAAGACCGGGATCGAACAGGCGGACGATGTCGCCGTCAATCAACAGGGAGCGGGGAATCCAGATGGTGGAGCCAAAGCAGGAAGTGACGCGCTCGGCGATGCTCGTTTTTCCATTCCCTGGTTCACCAAACAGAAACATGCCGCGACCAGAGTTGATGGCGGGCCCCAGTTTGTCCAGCAGGTTGGGGGAAATCAGCAGGTCCTGAAAGGCCCGCTTCAAATCCTCTTCCGAAACCGACTGATGGGCGATGCTCTGCTTTTCCATCGCTTCCAGGTAATCCGAGAAATCGACCGGAGCAGCGCCACAGTAACTGCATTCCTCTGCGTAACGACGAGCCCGATCACGGGCTTTGTCGGTGATGCCGTAGTAATAGTCTCCCATCTCAGCGGAATTCCGCAAATCGAGAAACTGCTCGGCCTTCCAGCGCTGGAGCAGGGGATCGATGAGCGTAAATGAGACTTTGATCTGGTCGGAGATTTTTCTACCAGTCGCCACCCCTTTGGTCAGCAGGTATTTGAAGACCAGCTTTTCGATGTCATCTTCTGAGAGCTTGGTTGCCTGCAGAGAACGGGGCGCATGCGGGTAAAATGCGTCTTTATTTCCCGCTCCACCCTCACTGAGGAGCGAGTTGACCCGATCGAGCAGGTTGGAAATTCGCTTTTCACCCAGATTCGATTTACTGGCCTGGGCACCTTGTCTTGGCCCGCTCAGGATGGAATCGAACAGCAGATTTTCTCCCACATCTGCAGGTTCAGAGGCGGGCTTTGGTTCAGCCACACTTTTATTCTGCTGGGGAGAATTCCGTTTTAACTGTTCAAGATATTCGGTTGGCGACAGTTTCGACATTGATTCCGGTTCCTGGATACGAAAGTGCATTCACTTCTGTAATCCTAGAATGGAAATGTCGGTCAGGCCCGCCATGAGGCGAAAAAGCAGCAGGTCCATCAACTGAACAGAGTGGAAGAATCCACACAATCCAGAACACCATCAAATTCAGAAAACCGGTACACAGAGATCCGCTGGCATGTTCCTGAACTTGATCAGCTTTTCGGAGCAGGGCGACGTGGAGCGGGGCAGCAATCAACAGGACAGACGTCATGGTTGGGTGGGTATTGTCCGATGGCTCTTTTCGGCAAGGATGGGTCCATTCGTTCCTGAATCAGTTCCACCAGCATACTGATAAAAGCCGGATGCGTTCCCACTGTTCCGGTTCGGACCATTCGCAGGCCCAGTTCCTCACACAACTGAACCGCTTCCTGATCCAGATCATACATGACCTCCATGTGGTCAGAGAGAAATCCGATCGGATTCATCACGACGGCCTCACAACCCTGTTCGTGCAGAGCTTTCAGATGATCAAGGATATCAGGCTCCAGCCAGGGATCTTCGGGCCGGCCACTGCGACTCTGATAAACCAGGGCGCTTCGTTCAGGAGAGATTTCCAGCTCTTCACAGACCAGGCGCACGGTTTCTTCCAGCTGCTTCTGATAATCGCTGGTGCGGGCCATCGACATGGGCAGACTGTGAGCGGTAAAGGCGATCCGGCAGTTCGTTGCCAGGTCGGGGGGAAGTTTCTCGAGCGATACCCGCAACCGATCCACACAGGCTTCAATGAACAGCGGATGATTGTAAAAAACACGAAGCTTGTCGCAGGCAGGCGCTGCTGCTCCCACATTCTGCTGGGCAGATTGAACATTTTCCCGATACTGCCGACAACCGGAGTAGGAACTGTAAGCCGAGACCATCAGGCATAAAGCCCGTTTCACGCCCGCTTTTGTCATCTCGGCCATGGTGTCATTCAGATAGGGGGTCCAGTTCCGGTTCCCCCAGTAGACGGGGAGCGATATTCCGGCCTCCTTGAGAGCTGGCTTCAAGGCCGCCAGAAGATCCCGCATCTGCTGGTTGATGGGGCTTACGCCGCCAAACAGCTCATAATGATGGGCCACTTCCAGCATCCGTTCTCGAGGGACGTTTTTCCCACGCAATACATTTTCCAGAAAAGGGATGACATCCTCCATCCCTTCGGGTCCTCCAAACCCGACCAGCAGGATGGCATCGTAAGGCGATTGGGAGCAATCTTCACTCGTCACAGTTGGAACCTCTTGGGATTATTGCGGTTACGGCTTGCTGTACAGTCAGCCAGAAGCAGGTCATGAATTCTGGTCTGCGGCCAGACAAGTTGCAAATGTCCAGAGTGTCGTCTCTGTCCTGAAGGGTTTTGAATTTGGCGGGACCGGGCCAGACGGACCCGTTCCGAGTGCCAAATCCTGCTTGACATTGCCGTTTTATCCGTAAATTGCAGACAAACAAGTCTGCGTCAATGTGACGCAGAGGCAAATTGCCAAACTAATTGAGTTTGGTTTGATTTTCGAATTCGGGTAGGATTCCTCGCAATGTCTGCCTGTGAATGAACAGGAAATCAACACCAGTTCGGTTTCGAAAAACTCCCCGACAGCGGCTCTGCTAAAGTTAAGGTAACTTGGTGGCGGAAGACATGTGCTCGCTGGCTGCTCGGGATCTGAAGTAGAGGAGATACGTTTGAGTTCAGGAATATTGGAAAAAGCAGGTGATGGTCTGGATGAGATCAACGATTCCGGGATCAATCTCAATAAAGTCAATGAGGACACTAACCAGGAAAAACCAGACCGGCAGAAGTTAACCAACCGGTTTCCCCGAGGAATTAACTGGGCCGTCACCGGCTGGCTGGCGGCAATGCATGTCTTGGGGGTGTTGGCCTTTTTCTACTTTAGCTGGCAGGGACTGGCCACATTGCTGGTTCTGCACTTTGTGACAGCCTGCCTGGGTGTGACGCTCGGCTATCATCGTCTGCTCACACACGGCAGCTTCAAAGTGCCACGGGTCCTGGAATTTTTCTTCTCCCTGTGCGGCATCATTTCGGGTGAAGGAAGCCCCGCCTTCTGGGTGGCAACCCATCGCAAGCATCATGCCTTGTCCGATCAGGAAGGGGATCCACACTCCCCGCTCGATGGTTTCTGGTGGTCCCATTTCATCTGGCTGCAACCCTGGAAATCAAATGAAGAAATCGATGCGATGATCAAGCGCTGGGCTCCCGATATGTGGAAAGACCCCATGCAGCGATTTCTGCATCACTCCTACGCATACATCCTGATCGGATTCGGTGCAGCGATGTACCTGTTCGGCGAATATGTGCTGGGTGGCTTGGGATTGTCCCTGTTTTTATGGGGTTTCTGCCTGCGTCAGGTCGTTGTGTATCACGGCACCTGGTTTGTGAACTCGGCAACTCATGTGTGGGGATATCGCAATTATGAGACCCGCGATCAGTCCCGCAATAACTGGTGGGTGGCCCTGCTCAGCTATGGCGAAGGCTGGCACAACAATCACCACGCTCATCAGCGACTGGCCCGTCACGGGCATCGGTCCTGGGAACTGGATATCACCTACGCAGTCATCTGGACCCTGAAAAAACTTGGTCTGGCCACTGCGGTTCAGGATAAACTGCCTGCCGGAAAATAACCGGCCAAACGCTTATTGATGACTATGACTGGCGTCCGGGTAGATTTCTTCCCGGACGTCTTTTGCGTAATGCTGGACGGCATTACCCACCACTTCCCGCAGGTTGGCGTATTTCTTGAGAAAACGGGGAGTGAAGTTGGGAGTGAGCCCCAGCATATCATTGAGCACCAGCACCTGACCGTCACAATCCGGGCCTGAGCCGATACCGATGGTCGGAATGGAAACACTGCTTGTGATTCGAGCGGCGATGGGTTGGGAAACCATTTCCAGCACGATCGCAAACGCTCCGGCATCCTCTGCAGCCTTGGCATCGCGAAGCAGTCCGCCTTCATCCCGCTGAATCTTCCCCATGGATCCGACCGCACGCACTGACTGCGGCTTGAAACCGACGTGGGCCAT
>JAGQQT010000361.1 GCA_020426065.1 Planctomycetaceae bacterium
CCATTGCCCAAAAAGAAGATGTAATCAATCAGTCAACGACTGAAGCCTTCAATGAACGGACTAATGAAGACAACCAGTCTTCAGCTGATGTGAGCAAAGGCAGTGTGAAGCCAAATGCGACCAGCAATTACGAAGTTAAACTCCTGCTCTTCAAAGATGGCAAGTATTTTTCTACCAGGCCTTACATCAAAAATGGGAATCCAACGATTGACTGCAATTTTGGCGACATTCTTGCCATCGAAATTTATAACCACTCTCGTGAGCACGTTGTTATAAGCGTGGCAGTGGATGGTGTTTCAACATTTCACTTCGCAGAGACCGAAGATCCCCAGCATGGCGAACTGTATGACACCTATAAGAAAAATGATCTCTATATGGTTCCAGCCAGAAGTTCGATGATTGTTGAAGGCTGGTTTAAAACCCATGATCAAGCAAATTATTTCCAGTTAACCGACTCCAGCGAAGCGGTTGCCAACAAGGAATTTGGAAAAGTCAATGATTGTGGCCTGATTACAGTGCAGTTCTACCCAGCCTGGGAGGTAGGCTCGCCGAAACCGAATTATCTGAACTCAAACAGGGGTGGTGGAATCGGCAAAGGGGATGTGGGCACGGCCAACAAGAAGCCCATCAAAGTCAACTTTGAAAAGAACGTGCTGCTGGCCAACATCAGTGTCCGTTACAATGTCCCATTCGAAGATGACGGAGCCCCTCAGGCAAACGAAGAGTAAAGTTCAATCATCCTCGTGGAAAAAGCCTCTCACAGCGTGGGAGGCTTTTTCTTTTTCACTGAATGATGAACTGGAATTCTACTTCACAACATCTGGTGGATTCGGGAGCCCGCCGGGTAATCCGCCTGCCCGAAACAGGGGATAGGCAAAACTGGGCAGCTCATAGTCTTTCGTGCTTGAGAATGTCGGTAACTGCTCGCGGTTGGATCGCATCTCGACATCCTTCAAACAGTAGTTGACCCATTCCACAAAATCGATCTGCTGATCTTTATCACCCGGAACAGGATAATACCCATCCGCACGCTGGGCGGAAGCCAGTAATCCAAGGGTAAAAAATCCATAACCCAGCCCCGGAGCTTCAATGGCCAGTTCCGTATCGCCGCTGGTCGCGGTCAGCAGTGAAGTGGTGGTCAAACTGGAGGAGCGTCCAAAATTTCTCAGGCTCGTCGGACGAGTCGGATCATCAACCAGCGTATGGCTGTGACAGGTATCCAGCATGAACGTAACCCTGGCTTTCAGGTCAATCACCTTGGCCAGCGAACTCCAGGACAGACCAATCCGAGGAAGCTGCAGTGCTGCCTTGGTATCGTCGGTTTCTTCCGGAACGTAATAGAAGGTTCTGGGATCGGTGGTAGCCTCTTCGGCCCGGGGACGGACATCTCCATGACCTGCCAGAAAGACAAATACCAGGTCCTGACGATTGGGATCCTGACTTTGTCCCCGCTCTATGGCAGACTTGATTGACTTCACCGCTCCATCAAAATCATCTGGACGTACAGAATACTCTCGTCCATTCTGTTTCAGGGTTGTCGAACGGAAATCAATAAGCGAATCCAGTGCATAAGTCGGATTCGGAGCCGAGAACAACTGGATGATCGCTCCAGCATCTTCGAGCGGCGTGTTGAGCTTTTCATAACTGTTCCCATTATAGTCCGCACACGCAATCACAATCAGATGCACATGATACTGCGGTTTGAATTCCACCTCGGGCAGAAAAGCCACGTCTTCGACCGCATGGACTCGATCATCAGTTACGCCCGCCGCCTGTTCTCGCAGCGCGCGAACCTGCAGCAGTGATAACTGGGAGCAGAGTTGGGCAGGAATCGAATCCCAGACCAGTCGCACTCCGCCAGCAATCTGTTTCTTTTGATCTGGAGGATCCAGCAGAATACCATCGACACTGACATTGCGAATCGGCAAACGGTGTCCGTCCGGTTCAGACAGGAAATCAACAACAACGGGAATCGGCTCTCCATCCGGAATTCGCTCTCCCAGGTAGGGTCGACGAATCCGGATTTCAGGAATCTTTCGGATCTCCTCAGCCAGTTCATAACTTTGAGGGTTGTACTGCAAGCCCGTTGAAGTAAACGCCTCAGGTAAACTGAGTGTGCTCAGGTAACTTCCGAAGAGATTATCTGTGGGCCTCTCCACAATTGATGTCACATCAAAGTTCAGACGAGCCTGTGCAGCCTGAACAATCTTCGGAGGACGTCCCGGCCCCCGATTCAACAGGTAATTAACCAGGCGATCTCCTTCAATTGGAGAGGACTTGAAAAACCCTTGCGGTGTATAGGCGATCCATTGCGTTTTCGATTTGATAAAAAGGTTGACGAGCGGTTCCCATGCGGGCGTGATCCGACGACTGAATTCCTGATTGCCCCGGCTCCAGTAAACCACCAGATCTTCCCAGGCCTGCTGCCGGTTCAGAATCGTTCTCATCCCACGAGCATCATTAGCTTCCCGACCAGAAACACCATGCTGGAGTCTGGTAATCACATCGCCGTTTGCCAGATCACGATTCTCTGCGATACCTCCCGGAATCACATTTTGAACAAGGAGCTGATCTCCCTGAATCTGGAACTCCGCTCCCCACTGCAAATCTTGAGCGGGAATGTCTTGAGCAATCGATTTCAGATTCCAGATCTTCAGTGTCTGATCCCGGCTGCTCGAGGCCAGGATTCGGCCATCCTGGGAAGCCGCGACTGAAAACAGTTCATCCTGATGATCTCGGAAATAGCGAACCAGTTCCGCTTCCTCGTTGGGACGAGTCGGTAACCGATACACAAACACGCCATAACTTTCCCGACATCCAATCGCGATTGCCGCAGGGCGTTTTGAGAGCACACCCTTTTGATCTGGAGGAGCGGGAATCCAGCAATGCATGCCATAAACCCCTTGATTTCCACGATCCAGACGAATTGTCGTTCTCAACCTCTGTTTTGTATTCACCAGGGTAATTGACTGGGCATCTGTCGTGTTGGCTGGCAGAGCAGGGGGGACCAGCTCCCAGCCATCTGCAATGCTGTCTTCATCAAACCGCACAATATTTGGAAAAGTATTGATTGGCTGAAACAGGGCAGTTTCAAATAACATGAACTCCCCATCGGGTCGCTCCAGTCGCAACACATAGCTTTTATTGCTGACTTCATTGGGGGTCATTTCCAGAAACTCGACTTCTGTGATCAACTCCTGTTGTCGACTGAAATCAATTCGTTCATCCAGCAGATTGCGGGCATTTTCTGCCTGAGCCTTTTCCAGATCAAAGACATGAAAGATACCGGCCTGACCATGCTGAGAAACGCCATAACGCCCATCAGCCGAAATGCGACACCGGGGAATGTCCGCCATTGACGTGTCATTAAACTGACCAGCCAGTCGATAAGGGCGTTGCCCCAGATCCCACAATTCCAGGGCATTTCCTGCAGCCAGATTGGCGATGAGCAGCCAGCGGCCATCAGCTGACAGACTCATGTCACAGGCAATCGGATCCCGTTCTTTCCGGATCGTGCCAAAAGATTTCAGATCCTCAATCCCTTGAAAGACTTCAATGGTTCCGTTGTTGTAAGCGGCGCACCAGGTCTGGTTCTCGCTGTAGTTGGACAGGGCCGTGATCTGATAAGGCCGTGCCCGGAAAAGGTTACGCACCTGATCGGGATCGTTCAGATCATGAATCGCAAAGACATTGGGAGCCTGGTTGACAGCTCCAGAGGTCACAGAGATGGCAATCACCACGTGACTTTCATCCAGAAAACGGACATGATGCAATCGCTCTCGGGCGTTCGGACTGGAAGCCTGAATGACTTTCGATTCGAAACGAGGCCCCTCCCAGACACGAACCTCACCAAATTCATCTACGCTGACCAGTCGATTTCCACTCGGAGAAAAACTGACCTCAACGATCCGGTTGGTATGCCCGTTTTCGACTCCGTTAATTCGCTCAGGAGGAAGAGACTGTTCGACTTCTCCCAGGTTGCGATCGATCAGGATCACATCGCCTCCCTGGCGGGCACTGTAACCACCGATCGCCAGTCTTTGTGGTGAACTGTCCAGCGCAAAAATCAATCCCCGGTGGCCGCGGGAAATCTCCCAGGGAATCGACTTCAAATGTGTGAGCCGTAAGCGTCCCAGTTCACCGGGAGGTGGATTCTGGTCCCGCTTCAGGGCCCAGGTATCCACGGCTTTATCGACCCCTGCGGTATAAAGCAAAGCAGCATCGGGGGAAAATGCCAGACCATGTGTGACACCTGAAGGTCCTCGCTTGTTGAGAATAATGCGAGGAGGCCCCCCCGGCATTTCCGGTTGAGGAACCACTGCTCCATGCTGCAGATCACCATTCTGAGCAGAGGACGGACTCAAATTCCAAGCCGTCAGGAACAGTAAAGCGAGGAAGAACGAAGACGTCGTTCGCATCAGCATCTCTCCAGACAGGGCACGAAAGAACATTAAGTCTATCGTAGTCTGTCCCGAGATGAATTGCGAATTGGT
This sequence comes from Planctomycetaceae bacterium, assembly GCA_020426065.1. GTDB lineage: Bacteria > Planctomycetota > Planctomycetia > Planctomycetales > Planctomycetaceae > Rubinisphaera. Next base: position 4,494 of record JAGQQT010000361.1, read on the forward strand.
CCCGAAGGATAACGCTCGAAATCCTGTTCAAATCAAACAGCAGAGCAGGGGAGTAAGCTCCACCACAGATAGAGCTAATCAAACAGCGGAGCAGGGCCTGAACCGGGTTGTGAATTTGGGCCTGGTGGTGCTGCTCCAGGAATTTGTCCTTGCCCTGGAACAGGACCTGGCGCTTGCCCCGGACCTGACCCTTGTCCTGTACCCGGCGCTTGTCCCGGACCAGGCGCTTGCCCTGGGCCTGGGCCTGGGCCTGGATCTGGTCCTGGTCCTGGTCCTGGTCCTGGTCCTGGTCCTGGTCCTGGTCCTGGTCCTGGTCCT
>JAGQQT010000362.1 GCA_020426065.1 Planctomycetaceae bacterium
TTTTCCGGAACCCTGCAGACCGCACATCATCAGAATCGTGATGCCCGATTTCTGCATGTGCAGTGAGTGATCGACCGGGCCCATCAGGTTGATCAGTTCCTGATGCACAATCCCGATGATCTGCTCACCAGGCTTGAGGGATTTGAGAACTTTTTCCCCCAGGGACTGGTCGAGCACCGTTTTCATGAACTGGTCGACAACGTCATAGCTGACATCCGCTTCGAGCAGAGCCTGCTTGACCTCCTGCATTGCTTCGCGAACGTTGGCTTCATTGATTCGGCCGCGCTGCATTTTGCCCAGCGCGTCGCCAAGTCCCCGCGTAATCGATTCAAACATAACCTGAGACTGCCTAGAGAGTTACAAACAACCAGCCAACACTTAACCGAAGCCACAGCCAATCTTACGGCATCCGGCCACCGAACAGAAGTGCTGAGGCAGGAAAAGCAGAAAACAGCCTCCCCCTCTCAGCATTTCGACTGATTTATGCCTGTTCAGAAGATTCCACGTATTTGCTATGTAACTGCACCGGATGTGTGGGGGTTTTTCTCAACCGCATGTTGAGCAGTTCCACGAACACCGAGAAGGCCATCGCAAAATAGATATATCCCTTGGGAATATGCTGATGGAATCCTTCGACAATCAGTGTAAAGCCGATCAGCAAAAGAAAACTGAGGGCCAGCATTTTGATGGTTGGGTGACGCTCCACAAAATTGCTGATCGGAGCAGCGGAAATCACCATCACGATTGCGGCGATAATGACGGCGGCAATCATGATCGCAATATCCTCAACCATGCCGACCGCGGTTATGACCGAGTCGAGTGAAAAAACTACATCCAGCAGCAGGATCTGAATGATGACGCTGTTGAATGAGGGAGCGGAGACATTCCCGCCGTGCCCCATCTCTCCTTCCAGTTTCTGGTGAATCTCGTGGGTACTTTTCCCCAGCAGAAACAGCCCGCCTACGATCAGGATCAGATCCCGCCCGCTGATCGGATGATGTCCAATCGAGAATAGAGGTTGTGTCAGTCCGATGATCCAGGAAAGAGAGAAAAGCAGGATCACCCGCGAGATAATCGCCAGCAGAATGCCGGTTGTCCGGGCTTTGCCCTGTTGTTCTTTCGGCAGCTTGGAGGAGAGGATCGAAATAAAAATCACATTGTCCACACCCAGGACAAGTTCGAGCAAAACGAGCGTAAAAAACGCAATCCAGGAATTGGGATCGGCCAGGACTTCCATAATCTGTTCCACTTGAGAGTAGGTGACACTTTGACCATCTGTTTACAGGCACACAAGGCCTGATCAACTGCAGTTGATCTAATCTGCTTTCCAGAATTCCCCTCACTCCTGAGAAGTGCTTTGTTCCGGCCTGGAGCGAAGTGATTTCTGAAAAATCGACTTCGAAGCCCGAGTCAAATAACCGCGAGGAATGAAGCGGGTAACGCAACTGATCAATTTGTATTTCAATCCAGGGACACACACCCTCTTGCCGGCATCAAATGATCGCAGTGCAGTTGAAACCACCTGTCCTGCACTCATGCCTTTAAACCTTTTCAACCAGTCTCCGGCATTGGCGGAATCGAAAAACTCCGTTCGGGTGGTGCCGGGGCAAAGGGCCATCACCTGCAGATTCCATTTGGCAGCTTCCTCTGCGATGGCTTCGGTAAAGTGCAGGACAAACGCCTTGCTGGCGGCATAGGTTGCCATGTAGGTTACCGGCTGAAACGAGACAATCGAGGCAACGTTGATCATCCCTCCCCGCTGATTACGAATCATTTCCTGCAGGTAGTAATAGGAGATCTCGGTCACCGATCGCACATTCAGGTTGATCATGCGGGTCATTACGTGCCGGTCGGCATTAGCGACATCAACCACGCAGCCGCTACCGGCATTATTGACCACCAGCAATGGCTGGATCTGTCTGGCCTTTACCGTGCTGAAAATCGTTTCCAGATCCGCGGGTGAGCTGAGATCTGCTGGAATGATGAGCGTTTCGATGCCGTACTCTTGTTGTAATTTTCCGGCCAGTTCCTGGAGGGCGGCCTCGCGACGGGCGATCAGAACCAGATGAGTCCCCAGCGCGGCCAGCTGTCGGGCAAATTCCAGTCCGATTCCGCTCGATGCTCCGGTGACCAGACTCCAGTTTCCCTTGAGGTCCGCCAGCCGTATACGTGTCTGCTGCTCCATGAAAACTTACTGCTGCTTCCCTTTGGTCAACTCCATGAACGCGGTTTCCAGATTGACATCTTCCTCGCGGAACAAGGTCAGCCGGTAACCGCTTTCAAACAGTCGCTGCGGGAGATTGGAATAATCGAGAGTTCCGGGCTTGAGTGTAACCAGAATCTGGTCGGAACTCATGGAGACGGCACTCACCTCATCACACTGCTCCAGGAGTCTCGCAGCCGCTTCTGCGTTTTCACGCACCTTCACATGCAGCACGATTGCCTGGCGGGCTTTTTTCATGACCTCGCCCACGTAGCCATCAACAATCAGCTCCCCTTTTTCAATCATACCCACTCGCGTACAGACATCTGCAAGTTCAGGCAGAATATGGCTGGAAACGATGACCGTTTTGTTCATCTGACCCAGACGACGCAGCAGATTACGAATTTCAATGCGGGCACGAGGATCCAGGCCGCTTGCCGGTTCATCCAGCAGCAATACCTGCGGATCGTGCAGCATGACGCGAGCCAGTCCGATGCGTTGTGTTTGTCCCCGGGAAAGCTGGCTGACCATGGCATCCCGCTTGAAGGACATGTCGACCAGTTCGAGTTTCTCTTCACAGATTTTACGGCGGTTGGGGCCATTAATCCGATAGGTGGCGGCAAAGAACTCGAGGTATTCCAGCACGGTCATGTCATCATAGACACCGAAAAAGTCCGGCATGAATCCGACCAGCCGACGAATCTCCTCGGCATGAGTATAGATGGAGCGGCCACAAACATAGGCTTCGCCATAATCCGGGCTGAGCAGTGTGGCGATCATCCGCATCGTGGTGGTTTTTCCAGACCCGTTCGGTCCAATAAAACCAAACACATCCCCTTCAACGAGCTTCAGATTGATTTCGTTGACTGCGATCAGATCGCCGTATTTTTTTGTCAGCTTTATCGTTTCAATCACGTCGTCAGTCTCGCTGAGATGAAATCACTGATCTGGATTCCTGTCTGTTCATGACCGACAGGAGTTGTGCTCTCCGAACCCGGTTTCTGGCACTGCCTGTCTTACTGTTTCCCGGAGGCCTCTGTTTCTTCTTCGTTCTTCTTTCGATAGTCGGGAAGCTTTTCAATTCCTGTCTGGCGTCTGTTGACAGGAATCACAAACCGAACGAATGCTTCCCGCTTGCCCACGGAGATCTGTTCATCGCGAATTGCCAGTTCTCCCTCGGGCAATTCAATCCGGCCAAACAGAATCGCTCTTCCCAGTCGCAGTTGTTCCGACATGTCCCAACTGGTCAGTTCCAGATTTGTCAGATGTGTGTAATCGCTCCCGCCCGCCATCTGATGGAAAGTCAGCAGGCTGGCGATGTATTCCAGGTCAGTCGCAAAGACATCGTAATCGAGCTGGCGAATAATCAGATCCTCGCCAACTCCTTTCTCCCGCTTCACGAGCTGTTTGGTTGTCCCTGTCAGATAAGCGGAAAGCTCCCGCTGCTTGATATTCCGATCCGGAAACTGAAGTGTGGTCCCGGGACCAAGTTCATCGAGAGTGCTTCCCTCGTCCACGTAATAAATCAGTTTATCATAGGCCAGGATCCAGTCGGTGATCGGCATCGGCAGATGATGCCGAATCTCTCCAGAAAGCTGCAGAGATGATGTGCCGCTGAGAGTGGTTTCGATGATGGAATCAGTCTGGGGCTTCTGTGCTTCGTCAACTCCCTGATAACCCACACTCTGAATCAGTATGGTCGAACGCTCGTAAGCGGGAGCAGCGAGAAGCTTCCCTTCGGCTGCCGCAATCTGGTATGTCGTCTGATCCAGATGCGTTCCGGAAACCCGGTAATAACCACGATAAGTTGCTTCTGGAACTGCTGAAGTCGCCGTAAATGACTGATCGACTTCAAACGGAGCAGGCCACTGATGAGGAACCGTCACATCATAACGGCCCGTCTGTGGCAGCATCAGCTTGGTGAAATCCTGAACTCGCACAGTATGTGTGTCGGTTGCGTAGTCAATCATGGTTACACGATTGGCCATAACTGCAGACGAAGCTCCGAGTTGCACGCCATCTTTCTGGGGAATCCCCGGAGAACTTACTCCCCAGACTGTGGCCAGGACTGCCAGAATCGGGAACGTGACCCAGGTGAGCAGTGGTTTACGCAGCAGATGACGGACCAGAAAATAATCCACCGGCCCTACGATGAGAGCGGTCGCCAGAATCAGGCTGAGCGGAATCCAGACGGATGGAGTCGTGATACCAAAATCAGCCAGAGCGGCATCCCATTGCGTTTTGAAATCGCTCAATCCGGTTTGAGTCAGCAGGTTTGATTTTCGCTCGCTCGAGTTTGTACTCAACTTGGGAAACTGACAAAGGATTCGATAAAACTGGGGCAGGGCATCCCAGGACTGGAATGCACGGTTATTGAGCGGAAGCGAGTTGAAGACAATCGTTCCCAATCCCCGCGGCATTTCCACGACAAGTGGACCTGCCAGTCCACCAACCAGTGTTTCTCCATCAAATTCCGTAATCAGGGGAATGGTGAGAGGAGCATTGGTTCGCAGCCGGCTCGCTTCCCCTGTGAACAGTTCCACACGGCTCAAATCACGAATCTGTGAGCTCTGGTTAAACTGAATCTGGAGTTGCTGG
>JAGQQT010000363.1 GCA_020426065.1 Planctomycetaceae bacterium
GATTTGCTGCTGGTTTCCGGGCAGGTCCACTCGGTTGAGTAGCCGTAGCGTTCGAAGTCGGATTTCATCCAGCGGCGAATGGCGGCGATTGCTCTGGGAGTGAGGTATTGAGCGGAGCGTTCTCGCTGGCCGAGTGTTGGATTGAGCCGGGGAATTTCGATGTTCGCTCCCGTGACAAAGGGGAGAGCAGCAAAATCCTCATCCAGCGATTCCATCCGCATGATGGTGTTGAACGGAATCTGTCCGTGACGAGCCGTTTGTGGGATCAGGAGTTGCTGCTGCGGTTCAGTAAACCGATGCAGAATCGATTGAACATCTGCCGCCCACTCGCAGAACGCTTCAAATGAATCCGGGTCCGGACAGAACTGGCGGAACTGGTAGCGGTCTTTCCCTCGCATGCAGGTGCTCCACCAGATGGAAACCGCTCGATCAAACGGATTCCGGCAGGTGGTAAACAGAAACCAGTCGGCTGGAATCTGGCTGACATCTACGCAGTGAAAATCTCCGTAGCGAATCCCTTCATAACGGGAAGTGAGCAACTCATACAAAGAGTTGGTTCCCCCTTTGACGGTGCTGACAAATGCATATTTCAGTTTTGGAGAAATGACCATCCTTGGCGTCTCCTGGTCTGGATGAAATGTTAAAAAATGTTGCAGAGCGTGGAACCACAGGCTCCTGCATTGATTAGAACTGGTCCAGCAGTGATTCATCCTGATTTTTTATGACATTGATATTTAGTCAGCACAATAATGCCATCATCCAGATGGACTTTAACAATCAGGGTGCCACTGGCTTTTCCAGTGTGCTTCATCCTCTATGCACTGCTGGACAAGCCAGCAGTGGCACACTCAAAAATGAAAGCCTGGTTAAAAATGTACCTTGATATTCCATCTCTGCGTGCTCAGTGTCTCTGTGGTGAATGCTCCAGATACTTTGGTACCACTTCCTGATACCACGGGGCACTACGGCATCAATGTGGGAAGCTGTTCCTTGAGGTCTTCCACAGATGTGGCATTGCTCACCACCTGCCCCTGAGGGTTGATCAGGAACATGGTTGGTACAGAAATGATTCCAAAGTCGATGGCCAGTTTGCCTTCCAGACCCTGGGGTTCGGCGATGTGCGGCCAGCGGTTTCCATGCTGGGCAATGTAAGGGGCAATCCCTTCCTTCTGCGTATCCAGGTTCACGCCCACAATTTCCAGTCCCTTCGCCCGGTACTGATCGTACATGGCGCGGATCTGTGGTAAGTCTTCCGTGCAGGGCTGACACCACGTGGCCCAGAAAATCACGAGCACCGATTTCCCTCGATAAGATGCCAGGTCGATCGGCTTGCCATCGATCCCGGTCCCTTTCAGAGAAATCTGTTTGCCTTCCAGAGTCAACCGCCGTAGAGCACCCTGGGCCCGCTGACCGGCATCCGTCTGAGCATGATTCGTGGCCAGCGAGGTGTACCATTTCTTTGCTTCATCCACATTACCGCTGAATTCCTCCGTGATCGCCAGCTGCAGCAATGCATCAGCGGCATCCGTGGATTTGGGATGCGTGGTCACGAACGTTTTCAACTGATCGAGCCACCAGGTCTGAATTTCCTGGCGCTGATCATTTTCCGCCGGAGCGGTCTGAAGTTTGATTGTGTATTCGGCCAGCAATGCTCGATAAGCGGTGTAGGGAATCAACTCGGAATTCGGACGCTGACGTTTCAGATCCTCCTCAATGGAGGCCAGTTGCCGTGCTCCCTCCGGATACTTGCCGGTTTGAACTGCAGCGGCCAGGCCATCAATCATCTGGGTCAGCCACTGCACCCGCTCCTCTTCCGTGGAGGATGCCGTCAGCAGACCACGCAGAAGTTCCACTCGTTTACTGTTGTAGCGGGCCAGGTCAGCAGCAGAGGATTGCGGTGTGGGAGCCTGGGTATCCAGTTCCTGCAGGTCAACCAGCAGCTGTTTCATCTGCGGAGAGATTTCAGATTGCGTCATCGTACCCGGAGCCGTTGATGCCATACTCGGCTGCATCAACACGCCTCCTTCGGTCATTTGCAGCGTATCCCCTTCGATGGGAGCAGGAACCTGAGTCAGTTTCCAGGTCTGACCAATCTGCAGCATTTCCCCCATCTGGACAAAGCCGGTTTCTCCAGCGGTTTCGACAATCGCCATGACGTTTTCGTAAACAATCAGATCCTGATTGGCCTTCCCTTCATCCTGCGGGATGACGTAGGGCATCAGCATGGAACTGTCGAATCGCAACCAGCTGGTTTGCGGGGTAATCACTTTGGTCTGGGTGAGTCGGGCACGCATGGTTTCAGCCAGCTTGGCGGACTCCTGCTGCAGCTTTTCCGTCAGATCGGCAGCCATGCCGAGTTGCTTCAGTTCCTGCGGGCTGATCATCACCCGGCTCAGTCGAGCGGGGTCGTTCTGGGCCATCGCCAGAATCGCTTCGCGAGAGGCTTCTTCGGCGGAAATGACTTTCCACTGATCGACCTTGCCATCTTCGTTACTGTCGATGCCCCAGCGTGTTCCCAGAATATTGAGCCAGCGGAACTGATCCACCTTGTTGTTATAGTTGGTGTCCATGTCCCGATAGACTTCGAAGCCGCGGTCGTAATACCGCCACTGATCCACCACGTTATCGGCGTTGGTGTCCCAGAAACGTCGGAGCACCTGACCTTCGGGGCCAAAGACGACCCAGCCGGAAACCTTCCCCTGGCGTTCCACTTCGACCTTACAGGCACCATAATTCGCCTGCTCGACCTGCTCATAAACCACGTCGGCCTGGGTTGGCTTGAAGGTCAAAGCCAGATCCACACCCGGGGTATCGGCAGCCTGAACAGCTTCCGCTGCACACAACATTCCGACTGCAATTCCCCAGCACAAACCCAGCTGCAATAAACTGCACCGCATCTTCAGATCCTTCTTGTCATTCCGGTTCGATTTGTGAACCCGCCGGTCCCGGTCAGGGACTACCATCCATGCTGGTTTCGGCCTGTTTTTGGCCATATTAAGCGAAATCCGGCCTGCAGGTCACGATCAGTTTCTGGTTTTTGTGGTTTCCAGGCCAATCGACTGGGGATTCTGAGCGGGAGTGTTAAAATATGGCTTTCCCGTCCAGCCACTCCCAGAATAAGACGAAATCATGCTGAAATTGACACCTGTTGCCGAAAATCAGGCGGATGCAGCGGTCGCCACCACCTACGAACGGCTGCACGATCTGCTGGGCCCGGATCCTCTCCCCGAGCCGTTCCTGCTGATGGGAAATGTCGAGCCGTTTCTGAAGGATTTCTACATGAACTTCAAGAAATTCGTCTATACTCCCGGCAAGATCGATGAAAAAAACAAGGCGGCCATCGCCCTGGCCACGTCCATCCACGCTCACTGCGAACCCTGGGGAACCTGGTACCGGGATCGCTGCCTGAGCCTGGGCTGGGAAACGCAGCAGCTGGCCGAAATCGCAGCCGTGGCCACCACGAACTACATGTACAACACCTTCTTCAAGTTTCGGAACCTCTCCGGCACCGACCGCTTCGACGGCATGCCCGTTGGACTGCGGGCTCACACGTTTTCGCACACTTCGCTGGAAGACACCACGGTGGAGCTGATCAATCTGGCTATCAGCGATCTGAACGCCTGCCAGCCCTGTGTCAGTGGACACATTGCCAAAGCAGAACACCTCGGCCTGACCCACGACATGATGCTCGAAGCGATCCAGTGTGCCGCCACCGCCTACTCCGGAGCCCAGTTCCTCAACGCCGCCCGATGGCCAGCAGTATGAACGCGCTGTGTGACACTGCTGGCCTTACCGCTCGATCCGGAATGGAATATCGGAGGGTGTCATGAAACGATTCAACAAAAACAACAGAGAAGACGCTCCGGATCATTTTCAACGAGCAATCCGGTGTGCAGACAACACCCTTATCGAGGAAGGGTTGCACACGGAAAAACTCCTGTTTACGACCATCACACACGTGTCAGCCGAAGAACTGGAGATTGAGCTGTCCATTCCTTACAAGGAGGGGCATTATCTCGTTGAGTATTCCAGGTTGGGATCACAGAATACTGAAGTTGCAGTTCGAGTGGGTGATGTCAGTTTTGACTCACGAATTCTGACGATATTGTAATGCATCGCATGCATGGTCACCTTTGTTGATTTCTTGCCATCGACCGGGGTTGCGAAGCAACAAGAGGCATCTGATCATTGTGGATAGCCGAGTAGTACACTATCTATCGCTCAAACACAGCCAAATTTCGGCGGTTATCAGAGGCTCATGTCTAATCTAACGATAGCCATTTTGATTGCCACTTCGCTCCTCGTTGGCACGATTGCGATTATCGGCCGCTCGTTGTACCGGGCGGACACACACAATGTTGCAAAACTAGTTTCCAAGATCAAGTGTGTCTGTGGACATTCTCCGCTGACTTGGAATGGTGGCGTTTGGATAGTCGATGGTCCTTACCACATTCCGCCAGACTTTGTCAATCACATACATGATTTACCTGATACTGATACAAGTGTTGGCGAGTCAGGATATGTGTTTGATTGCCCTAGCTGCAATCTCGAGTTGTATTTCACTCAAGACGGCCACTTGCACAGTGTGAAAGATTCAGAACGTGCAGCGGGTTAGCATCGGTTGGCGGCAGGGTCGCTGGGGTTGAGCAAAGCGAACCCTCAGATGATCTGGCATGGATTCCACATTTCTTCTCCCTCCCCCCGGGAGGGTCGAAGACGACGCACTCGGCTTCGGGGAGGGGTATTTGCTGTGTGATGATCCTCTACTGTTCGCCCTCCCCGGCTGCGCCGAC
>JAGQQT010000364.1 GCA_020426065.1 Planctomycetaceae bacterium
ACCCATTTGCGCCAGTTCTACGCGCAGCGCGTCGCTGATGCCATGCATGGCGAACTTTGCCGCGCAGTATTCGCTTTTGTCTGGAACGGCGCGGTGCCCCAGGACGGACGCGACATTGACAATCATCGGTTGTCGCCCTCGCCGGAGCAGCGGTAAAGCTTCGCGGATGAATTCGACCGGTGCAAAAAAGTCAACTTCCATGACCTTTCGCAGGCGTTCGGGGGAAGCCTCGGCGAACGGACCGAGTGCTCCGATGCCGGCATTGTTGATCAGCAAGTCGAGGCCACCCCAAGCCGCTTCAGCTTGGTCCAGGCAGCGCCCCCGCGTCGCCTTCTCTGTGATGTCTCCGGCGACATATCGTACGTCGGCATTCGACTGTCGGTGCAGCTGGTCGGCCAGCTCGGCGAGTCGCGATTCGCGTCGCGCGACGAGCAGAACTCGCGCGTGCTGCTGTGCCAACTGTCGAGCGAGCGCGTCCCCGATTCCGCTGGACGCGCCCGTCACGATGACTCGACAATCCTGGAGCGATCGCTGCGTCACTTCCGCTTCAACGCCGCACTTTGGACCGACCGAGCGATGGTGTCGTTTGCGACGTAGACGCGCATCGAGCGGTCGAGCAGGGTCAGGGTTCCGGAAACGGGTAGCGGCGGTCCGTCGGCATCCGGATAGATATCCTCCGGCGAATCGGCTGCCGTATCGAGCAACAATCGCCAATGCACTCCTTTTGCCACTGCGGGCAGGATAAACCCTTGTGGGTCGGGAGCGGCATTGAACATCATAAGAATGTCGCGTCCGAGTCGATCCGGATCATCCGCGAGGTCGGGTGCAGCCATCAGGCAGGTGATCGCCCGGTCGTGGCTATTCCAGTCAACCGCCGTGCCCATCGCGTTGTACCAGCGCACGTCGGGCACGCCCCGCACGGGATGCGGATTGCCCGAGAGGAAGTACGTACGCCGGACCGTTGGTTGGCGACGTCGGAAGAAAATCAGGCTGCGGCAAAACCGCAACAGCTCTTCATTCTTCTCCACTAAACGCCAATCGAACCAAGAGATGTCATTGTCCTGGCAGTAGGCGTTGTTGTTGCCATTCTGGGTTTTACTGAGTTCATCACCCGACCGAATCATGGGCACTCCCTGCGAAAGGAGCAGGGTGGCCAGCAGATTTCGCTTCTGCCGTTCTCTCAGCTTCCGAATATCCGGATCGCTGGACGGACCTTCTTCGCCGCAGTTCCAGCTCAGATTGTGATTGTCACCATCCCGGTTCTCTTCTCCGTTGGCATGGTTGTGTTTGCCGTTATAGCTGACCAGGTCCTGCAGCGAGAATCCGTCGTGAGAGGTGACGAAGTTGATGCTGGCGTAGGGGCGTTTGCCATTGTGTTCGTACAGGTCACTGCTGCCGGTAATGCGGGTTGCAAACTCATTCATTGTGCCACCGTCGCCGCGCCAGAACTGACGGATGCAATCCCGATATTTCCCGTTCCATTCGGTCCACAGGAGTGGAAAGTTTCCGACCTGGTAGCCACCTTCACCCAGATCCCAGGGCTCGGCAATCAGTTTGACCTGGCTCAGTACCGGATCCTGATGAATGATGTCAAAGAACGCACCCAGGCGATCCACCTCATGCAGTTCCCTTGCCAGAGCGGAACACAAGTCAAAGCGAAACCCATCGACATGCATTTCCTGCACCCAGTACCGCAGCGAATCCATAATCAACTGCAGGACGTGCGGGGTGAGCATGTTCAGCGTATTGCCGCATCCCGTGTAATCCATGTAAAACCGTTCCTGGCCATGGACCAGGCGGTAATAGCTGCTGTTATCAATCCCTCGCAGGCAGATCGTTGGCCCGAAGTGATTTCCTTCGGCAGTGTGGTTGTAAACGACATCCAGAATGACTTCGAGTCCGGCCTGGTGCAGTTTGCGGACCATGGTCTTGAATTCATTCACTGCACCGATCGGGTCCTTCCTGGAGGAATAACTCAACTCGGGTGCAAAAAATCCGAGTGTGTTGTAACCCCAGTAATTCGACAGGCCTTTGTCGATCAGGTGCCGGTCATGTATTTTTTCATGGACCGGCATCAACTCCACGGCAGTGACCCCCAGGTCCAGCAGGTGCTGGATGGCTGCATTGGAAGCCAGTCCCGCATAGGTGCCCCGCAAATTCTTCGGCACACCCGGGTGCTTCATTGTGAAGCCTTTGACATGAACCTCATAAATCAGAGTTTTATGCCAGGGGGTTTTCAGCTGGGTGTCCGATCCCCAGCGAAATTTGTTGTCAATGACCACACTCAACGGCGCAGAGCCTGCGTTATCCCGCTTGTCGAACGAGAGATCTCCGTGGACATGCCCCACGCTGTAGCCGAACATGGCATCAGTCCAGCGAACTCCCCTGGCAATGGATCTGGCATAAGGATCCAGCAGGATTTTGTGCGGATTGAATCGATGTCCATGCTCCGGTCGATAGGGGCCGTGAACCCTGTACCCATACAGTTGCCCCGGTTTGACTTCAGGCAGGTAGCAGTGCCACACCAGGTCTGTCTGTTCCGTGAGCGGAATCGTGGCGACCTCTTTGATGTCCTCAATGGAATCAAACAGGCAAAGTTCCACCTTGGTGGCGTTGGCGGAATACAAGGCAAAATTCACCCCTGATCCATCCCAGGTGGCCCCCAGCGGATAGGGTTGACCAGGCCAGACTTTCATTTCCGACTCTCCTCTTCATCCTTGGGTGTGCATCTGCAGTTCGTGTAATGAATGTTGTTCCCAGTGTTGAACTGGAACAGATTCGGTCTGCCAGCTAATCGAAGTTTCGTGCCCTCGGCTCGAAGATGCAAGGTGGAGTGAGTGGAAAATCGCCACAGAAACCAACCGAAAAACAAAGTTAGATGTGTTGATCGGATCGAGATTGACGGACCTGAATACCCTGAGAAAACTCTCCCCGAAAACCGGTTGCGAATTCTCTGAACCTCTTGCAACATGGGCTGGTCTCTCCTAGAGTCGATGCGTGGATTTTTCAATCTGATGTTCCTGCTCCCTCCTTTGTCCGAAACAGACTCTCCATGGCTGCCGCTCCCGCAAAAACCCGAGTCGCCATTGTTGGTGCAACAGGCTACACCGCTTACGAATTGTGCCGGATTCTGCTCTGGCACCCGCACGTCGAGATCACGGTCGCGACCACACGGCAGGAAGACGAGCCAGTTCTGAGCGAAATTCATCCCTCGCTCCGCCATCTGCTCGACCTGAACTGCACCGTTCTCGATCCGGCAGATCTGGCTCAGAAAGCGGATGTCGTTTTCACCTGCCTGCCCCACACGGCCAGCATGGCGGTAATTCCGACATTGCTTTCAGAAGGACTGAAGGTCATCGACCTGAGTGCGGATTACCGGCTCACCGACCCAGAGGTGTATGAAACCTGGTATGGCCATGTGCATACCGATCCGACCCGACTGGGAGTGGTCTCTTATGGACTCCCGGAGCTGTATCGGGATAGAATCAAAGGACAATCGCTGATTGCCAATCCTGGCTGTTACACTAGTACCTCGATTCTCGGGCTGGCACCTTTGCTGGCAGCCAGAAAGATTGAACCGAAGGGAATCTGCATCGACGGAAAATCGGGTGTCTCCGGGGCAGGTCGGTCACCAAAGATGAATACGCTGTACCCGGAATGCAATGAATCCGTCTCGCCCTACTCAGTGGGGAACCATCGACACACACCGGAAATTGATCAGGTCCTGACCGAGATCAGTCAGCAATCTGTCGAGACCATCTTCACGCCCCATCTGATTCCCATGGATCGCGGCCTGATGTGCTCCATCTACGCCCGTCCGACCGGGGCCTGCACTCAGCAGGAACTGCTCACAATCATGCGGGAGTTTTATGCGAAGGAACCTTTCATTCGTGTGATCGATGCTCTGCCGCGGACACGCGATGTCGCCGACACCAACTTCTGCGATATGACCGTTCGGGTTTCCCGCGGCATCGTTCAGGTCTTCTCCTGCCTGGACAACCTCATCAAGGGAGCTTCTGGTGTGGCGGTCCAGAACTTCAATTTGATCTGCGGCTACGAAGAAACCCTTGGTCTGCTCCCGCAGAAGTAAAACATGATAGGTGGTTAACGCTTCCCTTATGGCAATGGGTGACGGGGGCGCTCCGCATGCGGCAGCCCCCGATAATTCGACTCAACAGCCACACCAGAGCCTCATCTCAACCACATCGGCATTCGATTTGCTTGATTCAGGTATCGTAAGGAATTCACGGTTTTCACCTGCAAAATGATGCCAGAAAGCATCAGAAAGGTGGCACTGTTGAATCGACGAAACATCTGAATCAGCCGACTGGTGTCCGAGATGAATCACTCAGCTTTCCTGACAAAAATGGCTTTGATCCTCTGTTGCCTGCCCATGTTCTGCACTGGCAATGAGGCATACGCAGAAAACTGGGCCTTCCAGCGTTCTTACTTCACGCACGCTCTGACCGAAGAAACCGCCGCCATCACGCCCGAGCCTTATTATCGTTCGGCCTATCGTACACCGACGAAATACAACAATGACGGTGTTTCCGTCCGCTCCACCTACCGTGTCAACCGCCTGTTCCTGCAAAGTGGAAACAGCCGAGACTCACAGTACATCTTTGAAGGCTCGGTTGAAGTCCGCCCGTAGTCAAAGGCGAATGACAGTTTCACCCTCCCGGAGAGTGGGTGAAGTCACGCTCTGCCTGTTTGACCCGTAGCCGCAGGCGCAGGAGTTTTCTCGGGAAAGACGGTTACTCAAC
>JAGQQT010000365.1 GCA_020426065.1 Planctomycetaceae bacterium
AGTACTTGTAATCTTCCGGATCATTGGGCTCATCGTTCCATGTTCCGAGCCGCAGAAAACCGGTCGCGATGACCGTCGATTCTGAGCGATCAGGCATCTGGTCACCGGCGATTTGTTCCCTGATAAACTCATCGTACGGTTTGTCGCTGTTGAAGGAATTGAAGACCCAGTAACGGTACTTCCATGCGAAGGGTTTTGTCTGATCTCGTTCGTATCCGCAGGTTTCTGCGAATCGCACCACATCCAGCCAGTGTCGAGCCCAGCGTTCGCCATAGCGGGGCGAATCCAGCAGCTGATCGATCAGCTTTTCATAAGCGTGTGGGTCTTTGTCTTCTACGAAGGCGGTCACTTCTTCGGGCGTCGGCAACAGACCATGCAGATCGAAATACAAACGACGAATCAGCGTGGCTCGGTCCGCTGCGGGAGCGGAGGTGAGTCCCTTTTCGCGAAGTCGCTGCTGGATGAACGCATCGAGCGGATGTCCCTCTCCGGGAATTTCGGGAGCCTTCGGCAACTGAAGCGACCACCAGTCGGTCTGAGCAACTTGTGGCTGGGCGCTGACTCTCGGATCAATCGCTCCCCGTTCCACCCACTCGGTCAACAGGGCGATTTCCTCCTCTGTCAGTTTTTCTTCCGGTGGCATCTGAAGTTCGGAATCGTCCCAGAGAATCGCTTTGATCAACAAACTTTCATCCGGCTTCCCCGGCACAATTGCCGGGCCACGATCTCCGCCCGTTTTCCAGCCACTATGCGAGTCCAGTGTCAGACCACCTTCCATGGTCCGGGACTCATGGGAATGGCAATCGAAACATTTAGCTTTGAGCAACGGTTCCACTCTGGTTGTGAAGAAATCCACTTCAGCCTGCTGAGCGCTGTCCAGACTGGGCTCCTCGCCAACAAGGGTTGTTGTCTCAGTGAGGAGCACTGTCCACACACAACAAAGCACCCAAAAAGAATGCAGGACGAATCGCATTATGTCACTCGTAAAAGGATCAGCCAGTCTGTTCAAACCCCGTTTGATTCTAACAGAAAAGGATCACCCATCTCCAGCACGTTCCAGTCGCTGCCGGTCGGTTCAACGGTTTTGCAGGGCAGGATTGGCGAACAGGTCCTGAGAATTGACCTGTGAGGAATGTCGGAACAGAATATCGTACACGGTATTTCCCGATCGAATTCAACAACACACAAAATATCGCAATCCACCTGAGTAGAACATCTTTAGAACCGATCGCAGCATGCCTCAGCAATTCAGAGAAAGATTTTCATGATTCCGTTATTCCATGCCCGCACACTCCTGCTCTCCCTGTTTACTGTTGTCCTGACACAACTGATCTGGAGTCATGCACTTCAGGCCGCTCCTTCCAGTCCCCAGCCCAATATCATTTTCATCCTGGCTGATGATCTCGGTTATGGAGACCTGGGATGTTATGGCCAGGAAAAAATCCAGACACCGCACCTGGATCAGATGGCCGCTGAGGGGATGCGTTTCACCGATTTCTATGCGGGGGCAACTGTCTGTGCTCCTTCGCGCTGCGTGCTGATGACGGGACTGCATACCGGGCACTGCCAGGTCCGCGGCAATGGAGCTTCTGAAAATCAGAAGCTGAGGGACCAGGATCAGACCGTGGCTGAGGTGCTGCAGAAAGTTGGCTACCGCACCGCATTGATTGGAAAATGGGGATTGGGAGAACCAGGCGGCGGAGAAGAAGGCTTTCCCTCGAAGCAGGGATTCGATTACAGCTTCGGTTATCTGAGCCAGCATCATGCTCACAACTATTATCCGGAAATCCTCTGGAGGAACGAACAGAAAGTTCAACTCCGCAATGAAGTGACCAAAACGAAAACCGGGGAATGGGGAGCGGCTGGTTACGCGACCAAACGAGTCGATTATTCACACGACCTGTTCATGACCGACACCTTGAAGTTTGTCGATGAAAACAGAAGTCGACCTTTCTTCCTCTACCTGGCACTCACCATTCCTCATGCCAATAACGAAGGAACTCGTGGCACAGGGAATGGACAGGAAGTTCCTGATTACGGAATCTACGCCGACAAAGACTGGAGCGATCCCGATAAAGGTCAGGCGGCCATGATTACCCGCATGGATGCTGGCATCGGTGTTCTGTTTGAACAGTTGAAAACTCTGGGTATTGATGAGCAGACCATCGTGTTCTTCTCTTCCGATAACGGACCGCACAAAGAAGGGGGCAACGATCCCAAAACCTTCACCCCAGCCGGCCCGCTCCGTGGCATGAAGCGAGACCTTTACGAAGGAGGAGTGCGTGTTCCGCTGATCGCCCGCTGGCCCGGACACATCCCTTCAGGAACCGTTTCGGATTATGTCGGCTACTTTGGAGATTTCTTTGCCACAGCTTGTGAACTGGCTCACCTGGATGTGCCGTCAAACAAGGACAGCCTCTCACTGGTTCCAGTGCTCACAGGCAATGCCAACGCTCAGAAGCAGCACGATTATCTGTACTGGGAATTCTACGAACAGGGTTCGAAGCAGGCGGTTCGCCAGGGGAATTACAAGGCGATAAGGATGCCCATGCTGACCGGAAAAGTTGAGTTGTATGATCTCAGCAATGACCTGGGCGAAACGAATGACATCGCCACTCAGCATCCGGAAGTGGTTCAGCAGATGACCAGACTGATGGAAGAAGCCCACGTCCCGCATCCGGAATGGAAGATTCCTCAGCCAAAGAAAAAGCAGTAGCACCAGCTGGCGAATCCACAACGGCTCCGCCACTCGATTGTAAAGCCTCAGCCAGCGGGATAGGCTGAGGAAAAATCACCGTCCTTACGGTTCATTCCGTTTGATGTCTTCTATTCTGGATGAGGAGAGCCTTGTCATGCGCGCTCTGTTGCTGGCAGTTTTGGGTTTGAGCTTTGCACATATTTCGCTGACATCCGCAGCGGAACCTGTTGTCAATCGGGATGCTCCGCTGGAGACCATCAAGACAGACTTCGGCCTGGCCGATGGTCCTTCTTGGACCGACAAAAACAGCCTCTATGTGCCGGACGTTAAAGGGGAGACGCTCTACCAGTTCTGGCCGAAAGCCGACCGCTGGGCCACTCCCCTGCAGGAAAAGGTGCGGATCAGTGCCAGCTACTTCAATCGGGGACAGCTTTTTGTCTCTGACAACGGCAATTCCCGGATCGCGGTGTTGAATGGAAATCAGCTGGAGACGCTGGTTCAGCATGATCCGGCTGCCAAACCGGCCCAGAAGCCGAACGATCTGGTGGTCGATGTGCACGGCAATATCTATTACACACTCACCGGACCGGGAGAAGTCCGGTATCTGCCGCAGGGATCCAGTGAGTCCCTGGTTGTTGCGAAGCTGGCCGCTCCCAACGGAATCATTCTTTCTCCCGATGAAGCCACGTTGTACGTCTCCGCTTATGCGGACAAGCAGATCTGGTCCTATCCTCTCAGTGCGCCAGGCAAAGCGGGCGAAGGCAGCCTGTTTGCCACCATGGATGATGGTCCTGAAAAAGGAGCGGACGGGATGAGCATCGACCGGGCCGGGAATGTCTACTGCTGTGGAGCAGCGGATGTCTGGATCTGGACTCCAGCGGGTGAACTGATCGAGAAAATCAACACACCCACCCGACCCATCAACTGCTCGTTTGGCGGATCGGACATGAACGAGCTGTATATCACCGGGTTTGGCGGATTGTATCGTCAGGCGATGCGGATCAGTGGCCGGTCACCTGAGCCAGCCCCCTTCGCCGAAGCGACCGAATCCAGTCCTTCCACGGTTCTGCCTGAGAATGTTACGGCCTATCACAACATTCCCTACGCTCAATACGGCACCCGAAAAGTCCTGGCGGACATTTTTGTGCCGCAGTCCAAAGCGGGAACAACCAATCCAGCCGTAATCGTGGTGCACGGCGGTGGCTGGATGAAAGGGGACAAGACCAAGTTTCGAGCCCTCTCTCTCGAACTGGCCCGACGCGGCTATACCACTATGGCGATTGAATATCGTCTTGGCGGAGAAGCTCCTTTCCCCGCTGCCATTCATGACTGCCTGGCAGCCAGCCGTTACCTGCATGCTCATGCCAAAAAGTATTCGACCGATCCACAGCGGATTTATGCGATGGGAGGCTCCGCGGGCGGACACCTGGTGGGCCTGATGGCGACCGGAGCGGGCAATCCCCAGCTCGAAGGAAATGGCGGCTGGGCCGATGCCTCGTCCAAACTGAAGGGAGCGATCGTGATGGCCGGCCCGATGCAGATTGGCACCGGCGACGTGGCGGAACGCTCCAAAACGGGGAACAGTTTCTACTCGAACCTGTTTATTGGAGGATCTGTCGATGAGAATCCGGAAGGGTATCAGCTGGCCGATGCATACGAGAAAATCACACCGGATGACTGCCCGATTCTGTTTCTGGTCGGGGAACTCGACAAACCGGAACGGAATGCCCCTTCCCGCGAGAAACTGCAGGCAGCGGGTGTGAAAACCGGCGTGGTGGTGTACCCAGATGCCAAACACGGCTGCTGGAATCAACTCCCGTGGCTGACCCAGTTTGCCGAAGACGCGGATCAGTTTTTCCAGAGCCTGGAACACTGATTCATTATCCATTTACCCTCCAGGCGATGATATCTATACAAACTGTGTTGGAAACGAGACGTTTAAGGGGTGGCCCGGAAGAATTCCGGGCGGCGCAGCCGTTTCAGGCTGCTGTACTTGCGACCGATCCACCCTGTTCTGAATATTTTTGTTTTGTTCTTGAGTTCGGGTAACTGAATTTAAAT
>JAGQQT010000366.1 GCA_020426065.1 Planctomycetaceae bacterium
GGAAGTTTTGCGCGCGTCTTCCGGGCTGAAAATCTCGACACCGGCAAGATGATTGGTGTCAAGCTGTTGCGGAACCGCTGGAATCAGGATGAGGAAACCATCGACCTGTTCCGACGCGAAGCCGAGTTGGGAATGAAACTGACCCACCCCAACATTGTGCCGATTTACAGTGTCGGCACCGAAAATGGCCACCACTTTTTTACCATGCAGTTTGTGGAAGGTGGCAACCTGCGGGATTTTGTCCAGATCCGCAAACAGATCCGCCCGCTCGAAACCCTCAAGTATGCCATTGATATCGCCAAGGGGCTCGAATATGCCCTGCGATTCGGGATCACACACCGTGATCTGAAAATGACGAACGTTCTGTTCACGGTCGATGGTGTTGCCAAACTGATCGATTTTGGTCTGGCCACCGATGACGAACTGCTCGAGCGGGTGGGGGAAGGTGGCGTGCATCACGCTCTGGAATATTCCACCCTGGAAAAGGGAACTGGTGCTCCCCGGAATGATCCCCGTAGCGACCTGTTTTTCCTCGGCACCATCATGTACGAGATGCTGCTCGGGCAACCGCCCTATCCCCGCACCCGCAGTCGGGAAGAGCGCAAGCAGATCATGCGTTACCGAAATATCCGCCCATTGAGGGATGCTCTGCCACCCTGCCCCCGCCCCGTGGCCGAGATTGTTGATCGTCTCCTGCATTCCAATCCGGAGGAGCGTTACCAGAGTGCCACGGAACTTTTGCACGACCTGCGGGAAGTTCATCAGACCCTGGAAAAAGCAGATCGCGCCAAGTCTTCAGAAAGCGATATCGATCCACTCGGGTTGAAAGAGCTGACGCTGATGTGCGTAGAGCGTCGCCCGCGCGAGCAGGACATTCTCCGGGAATATTTTTCCAGGCACGGTTTTCGGGTCCTGATGATATCCGATGTGCAGCGGGCAGCAGCCCGGCTCCGCAGCGATCCTCCCGATCTGCTGCTGTGCAATCTGACCTATCGCAAAGAAAACCAGGTCGCGGATCTGTACCAGGGGCTGGTGGATGCCGCCGTTGAGAAGGAAGTCCCCTCCCTGATGATGGTCAGCGATCTGGCCATCCGCCCCAGTATTCCCGCTGAGGTGGAGCAATGGATACATTTTCGTGAGCCCATGCCCCTGCGAAACATGCGTCTGGAACTCAATGAGATTGCCTCACATCCACCGGCTTCCTCGTCAATCACCTGACCAGTTCCAGCCCCGCGCAAAAGCAAAACTGACCGCACAAATGCGCGGTCAGTTTCTGTATCAAACCAGCCTGTAGTCGATTCGGGTCCGCATGGATGCGGAACAGAATTACGGGCTGACAATAATCCTGGTTTCACCATTGTCTGACAGAGCTGCAGCACCCAGTGCCACGCCAGTGACTGACAGAATCAGGGTAGTGGTCTGGAGTGGATCAACAAACAGACCAGACTGTCCACGAGCCGTAGCACCGCTCACGATCAGAATGTTTTTCTTGGAGGTGGGAGGAGCGACATTGTCATTCCATGCCCGGATGACACCTTTCCCCTGTCCGGCCTGCAGTTCATAAATACCGGTATCGAGTCCTGAGACCTGAAACTTACCTTCTTCATCGGTCACGACGGTCGCGACAACTTCCTGATTTTTCCGAATGGATACTTTCGTACCCTGCAATGGTTTTCCCTGGCCATCAACAGCCTTGCCGTTCAGTGTGCCGGCATCACTCAGGGTGACATCGCTGACAGCGGTCTGCTGTTTGACCGGACGAACGGTATCTGCTGAAGCGGACAGAACAGGCGCGAGAATCATCGCCAGACAGAGACTTCCTGACATTAATGTTTTCATGTCGATTTCCTTTTCTGGTCGCGTTCTGCCGAATATTCGACGACTTCTGATACGATGTGGGGAACAGGTGAAGTCGGACCGGCAGACGCTTACGTTCAATTTCGATTGGCTGATGTAGAAAGTTGGACAACTTTCTCGGGGAGTGGTCACACAGAACATCAAATTTTCTTGGAGCAGATACTCCATTCAATGTCCAGTTAATACGGCCGCTCGAATGAACGACGCGGCGGGATCTTGCTGAATCTCAAAAAATCCGTCAAGCGGAGTCTTTTCCACCAGGGTTGAATTGAAAAACTTACATCAAGTTGCAGGACTGAACATGCCCGGGAATCGACAGAGCGGCTTGAACTTCCCTTCACAGGGGATCACAATAAAATACGTCTGAATACATCGATCCAGTGGAGCCAGCACTATGCAACGGCGATTGTTTCTCGAACAGTTTGGAATGGGGCTGGGCTCGATTGCCCTGGCCAATCTGCTGGCGGAATCCACGCAAGCCAACGACAGCTCTGCTGTTTTGCAGACGTTGCACCACACTCCTCGTGCCAAGCGAGTGATCTACCTGTTTCAATCCGGTGGCCCCTCCCAGATCGATCTGTTCGACTACAAACCGGTATTGAATGAACGGCACGGAGAACAGCTGCCCGCAGCCATTCGAGCTGGTCAGCGACTCACCGGGATGTCCGGGAATCAGTCCAGCCTGCCGCTCGTCGGCTCTCCCTTTAAATTCGAACAGCATGGTGAAGCGGGCACCTGGATGAGTGACCTGCTGCCACACACTGCCAAGGTGGCGGATGATCTGTGCGTGATTCGCTCTTTGCATACTGAGGCCATCAATCATGGTCCGGGTGTTACGCACATGCAGACCGGCTCCCAGTTTCCCGGTCGTCCCAGTATTGGAGCCTGGCTGAGTTATGGTCTGGGGAGTGAAAACCGTAACCTGCCCGACTACATCGTGATGACTACCAAGGACAAGGGAGGACAACCGCTGGTCTCCCGTTACTGGGGTAATGGGTTTCTTCCTGCCCGTCATCAGGGAGTCCAGTTTCGCAGTGGCCCCTCACCGGTTCTTTATCTGAGCAGCCCACCCGGTATTGGAGATGAATCCCGCAGGGATATGCACTCCGCACTCGGAGCATTGCATCGACTGGAACGGGAAACCACCGCCGATCCCCAGATTGATACGCGGATCGCCCAATACGAACTCGCCTTTCGCATGCAGACCAGCATTCCGGAAGCGACCGACCTGGCCAGTGAGCCGGATCACATTTTTGAAATGTATGGAGAACAGTCCCGTCAGCCGGGAACGTTTGCCTCGAACTGTCTGCAGGCCCGTCGTCTGGCCGAACGGGGAGTAAGATTTATCCAGCTATATCACCCCGGCTGGGATCATCACGGGGGTTTGCCAGGTGGAATCCGCAAGCAGACTCAGGAAACCGACCAGGCCTCGGCCGCTCTGATTGCCGACCTGAAACAGCGCGGGCTGCTGGATGAAACGCTCGTGATCTGGGGCGGAGAATTTGGCCGAACCAATTATTGCCAGGGAAAACTGGCGGGCGAAAACTTCGGACGGGATCATCATCCCCGCTGCTTCAGCATGTGGATGGCGGGCGGAGGAATTCGTGGCGGACAAACCTACGGTCAAACCGACGACTTCAGTTATAATATTGTCGAGAATCCGATGCATGTGCATGACTTCCATGCCACACTACTGCATTTGCTCGGAATCGACCATGAGCGGCTGACGTTCCGTTATCAGGGCCGGGCCTTTCGCCTGACCGATGTTCACGGCCACGTCGCGGAATCAATTCTCGCCTGAGTTCATAAACTCTTGACCATGAATTGCGGAATCGAAACCATTGGATTCTGCAGGATGAGTGCACCATGACCACACAATTTTCCACCAATACACAACATCAGACCGAAGCACTGAGCAGACGAGGTCTGCTGAAATCGCTGGCGGCGATGAGTGCTGCCGGATGGATGGCGGGTGAGCCACACTCACTGAAAGCCAGCGAGCAGGTCAAACAGCCGGAGCCAACCGCCGATGCCTGCATCCTTTTGTGGCTGGCAGGAGGCATGGCTGCTCCGGACACCTTTGATCCCAAATCTTATGAGCCTTTTGAAGTTGGCATGCCGGTCAGCAAAATGCTCAGCACGTTTCCATCCATGGATACGGCAGTGGACAACATTAAGATTGCCGCCGGGATGCCGGAAATTGCCCAGGTCATGGATCGGGCCACACTGATTCGCTCGGCCGTCCAGCCTGATCTGGGAAGCATTCTGCATTCCCGGCACCAGTTTCACTGGCACACTGGCTACGTCCCGCCGCAAACGGTGGCCTGCCCGCATCTGGGATCGTGGGCAGCGAAAGTGCTGGGACCTGTCAATCCGGTGATGCCTGCGTTCGTCAACATCGGACAACGGCTGGAAGGTGTGGGCGAGAAGGAAGAGCTGAAGGCATTTACCACGGCTGGATTTTTTGGCAGTGAATTCGGTCCGATGAACCTGCCGTTTCCTGAGGAAGCCGCCGTGGCGGTCCGCCCGCCAGCGGGTATGCATCAGGATCGGTTCGTCAATCGAAATCGTCTGTACCGACAATTGATTGATCAGCATCCTGATCGGGAACAGATGAGTAATTACCAGCGCGAGTCCCTACTCCGCTCCATGGATAATGCCTATCGTCTTCTCAGTTCCGAAGACCGTCACGCTTTTGACATTTCACGAGAGCCCAAAGAGTCCTACGAGAAATATGATACGAGCCGATTTGGAAGAGGCTGTCTGCTGGCACGCCGGCTGATCGAAGCGGGTTCCCGGTTTGTGGAAGTCACAACCGAATATGTTCCCTTCCTGCATTGGGATACTCACGCCAGTGGGCACGAAACCG